>NZ_JBOEQF010001060.1:0-638 GCF_050689315.1 Aerococcus sp. L_32 | reverse complement strand
GTCCAAACCGGAGACATCACTCGTACTGGTGAAATCTACAAGTTCGATTTAATGACCGGTATTGTGGATGAATTCTCAGAATTACAAGGGATTATGGGTGAAAAATATGCCTTAGCCTTTGGTGAAGTACCTGCAGTTGCTACTGCTATTCGCGAACACTACATGCCAATTTCTGCTGAAGGTGAATTGCCTGCTAGCCAATTGGGTAAATTGTTTGCTGTGTCAGATAAACTAGATTCAGTGATTTCATTCTTTAATATTGACCGAATTCCTTCTGGTTCAAACGATCCGTTTGCTTTACGTCGACAAACATCAGGAATTGT
This sequence comes from Aerococcus sp. L_32, assembly GCF_050689315.1. Taxonomy (NCBI): domain Bacteria; kingdom Bacillati; phylum Bacillota; class Bacilli; order Lactobacillales; family Aerococcaceae; genus Aerococcus; species Aerococcus sp. L_32. The sequence goes on along the minus strand of NZ_JBOEQF010001060.1, from coordinate 315 downwards.
GCGTATTCTAATCGAAAATGAGTTAACTTTTGACTGGAAAACTGATATCATTAGTATCTTGCAGACTGTTTATGGTATTGAAGACCAAGAGCGCCTAGTTGAATTACAAACAGCTTTAAGCCAATTTGTGAATGACCGCTTGAAAGCTATCTTAAATGACCAAGAAGTTCGTTACGATATTGCGGATGCTGTTTTGCAAAGTCGTTCAGCGGATATCTTAAGAAAACTAGCGGCAAGTAAAGTCTTACAAGCAGCTAGTGAAAAAGCGTCATTTAAAGAAACGCTTGAAGCATGGAACCGTATTTTGAACTTGGG
>NZ_JBOEQF010001059.1:0-638 GCF_050689315.1 Aerococcus sp. L_32 | reverse complement strand
TCCAAGTTCAAAATACGGTTCCATGCTTCAAGCGTTTCTTTAAATGACGCTTTTTCACTAGCTGCTTGTAAGACTTTACTTGCCGCTAGTTTTCTTAAGATATCCGCTGAACGGCTTTGCAAAACAGCATCCGCAATATCATAACGAATTTCTTGGTCATTTAAGATAGCTTTCAAGCGGTCATTTACAAATTGGCTTAAAGCTGTTTGTAATTCAACTAGGCGCTCTTGGTCTTCAATTCCATAAACAGTCTGCAAGATACTAATGATATCAGTTTTCCAGTCAAAAGTTAACTCATTTTCGATTAGAATACGCACAATTCCTGATGTTTGTCGGCGTAAAGCAAACGGATCGTTTGAACCAGAAGGAATTCGGTCAATATTAAAGAATGAAATCACTGAATCTAGTTTATCTGACACAGCAAACAATTTACCCAATTGGCTAGCAGGTAATTCACCTTCAGCAGAAATTGGCATGTAGTGTTCGCGAATAGCAGTAGCAACTGCAGGTGCTTCACCAAAGGCTAAGGCATATTTTTCACCCATAATCCCTTGTAATTCTGAGAATTCATCCACAATACCGGTCATTAAATCGAACTTGTAGATTTCACCAGTACGAGTGATGTCTCCGGTTTGGAG
>NZ_JBOEQF010001058.1:0-638 GCF_050689315.1 Aerococcus sp. L_32 | reverse complement strand
CCAGTCATGGCGAAAGTAAGAATTGGTCACTTTGTCGAAGCTCAAATCTTAGAAAGTTTACAAATTGACTATATTGATGAGTCAGAAGTCTTATCAGTAGCTGATCATGTTTATCATATTGATAAACAACAATTTGAAGCACCTTTCGTTTGTGGTGCTAGAGATTTAGGTGAAGCTTTACGCCGTATTCAAGAAGGGGCTAAAATGATTCGTACTAAAGGTGAAGCAGGAACGGGGGATGTCAGTCAAGCGGTTACCCACTTAAGAAAAATCCATGAACAAATCCGCTATGTGGCTTCGTTACAAGATGATGAGCTCTTTAACCAAGCTAAGGAATTAGGCGTCTCTTATGATTTATTAAAGCGAGTACATGATACTGGTAAATTACCTGTGTTGAACTTTTCAGCTGGCGGGGTGGCAACACCTGCTGACGCGGCTTTAATGGTGCAATTAGGTGCTGAAGGCGTTTTTGTTGGTTCAGGTATTTTCAAATCAGGTAATCCAGAAAAACGTGCCAAATCCATAGTTGAAGCAGTAGCCAATTACAAAAATGCTGCCAAATTAGTCGAAATCTCAACTGATTTAGGCGAAGCGATGGTAGGTATTAATGAAGACGAAATTAAAGTTATCATGTCTAA
>NZ_JBOEQF010001057.1:0-639 GCF_050689315.1 Aerococcus sp. L_32 | reverse complement strand
TCCTCGGTCACGGTTTCGTTCTTTAGGGAAGTTGAACAATTCAGGTGTATTGTCGATGAATACAGTGTTTGCCGTACCCTCTTGGAAAACAGGATGGTTTACAACGTTACGCAAGAACGGAATATTGTTCTTAACACCACGCACACGATACTCTCTTAAGGCACGGTCTGTTTTTGCTACCGTATCTTCGAAATCTGTACCGTAAGTGATTAACTTAGCGATCATTGAGTCAAAGTACGGACTAACAACCGTATTTTGGAAACCATTACCCGCATCTAAACGGACACCAAAACCGCCTGGAGAACGGTAAGTGTTGATTTTACCTGTATCTGGGAAGAAGTTGTTATTTGGATCCTCTGTAGTTACACGACATTGGATTGCAAAACCATTTAATGGTAAGTCTTCTTGTGCTGGTAAACCAATTTCACTTAAGCTTTCACCTGCAGCAACACGGATCTGTGTTTGGACAATGTCCACACCAGTGATTTGCTCTGTAATTGTATGTTCTACTTGGACACGAGGGTTTACTTCGATAAAGTAGAAGTCATCGCCATCTAACAAGAACTCAACAGTTCCGGCATTAGCGTAGTCCACTGAATCTAAGAAGTCACGGGCAGAATTACAGATACGGTTACGTAA
>NZ_JBOEQF010001056.1:0-639 GCF_050689315.1 Aerococcus sp. L_32 | reverse complement strand
CTACGTAACCGTATCTGTAATTCTGCCCGTGACTTCTTAGATTCAGTCGACTACGCTAATGCCGGAACTGTTGAGTTCTTGTTAGATGGCGATGACTTTTACTTTATCGAAGTAAACCCTCGTGTCCAAGTAGAACATACAATTACAGAGCAAATCACTGGTGTGGACATTGTCCAAACACAAATCCGTGTTGCAGCAGGTGAAAGCTTAAGTGAAATTGGTTTACCATCACAAGAAGACTTACCATTAAATGGTTTTGCAATCCAATGTCGTGTAACTACAGAGGATCCAAATAACAACTTCTTCCCAGATACAGGTAAAATCAACACTTACCGTTCTCCAGGCGGGTTTGGTGTCCGTTTAGATGCGGGTAATGGTTTCCAAAATACGGTTGTTAGTCCGTACTTTGACTCGATGATCGCTAAGTTAATCACTTACGGTACAGATTTCGAAGATACGGTAGCAAAAACAGACCGTGCCTTAAGAGAGTATCGTGTGCGTGGGGTTAAGAATAATATTCCGTTCTTGCGTAACGTTGTAAACCATCCTGTCTTCCAAGCAGGTACTGCAAACACTGTATTCATCGATAATACACCTGAATTGTTTGATTTTCCTAAAGAACGTAACCGCGACCGTGGG
>NZ_JBOEQF010001055.1:0-640 GCF_050689315.1 Aerococcus sp. L_32 | reverse complement strand
CGAAATGGCGGACCGGATTGAGGCTTTGAAAGAAGATCCTTACCGAAAAGTCTTAGTCACCAAGCAAGATAAGGACCAGTTGAAAAACTACAAGGCTTACCGTAAACACTTTACGGAGATTTTGGAGAAAACAAACTTTGAGGAAACGCCATGGCATATCCTACATGTGGATGACCAAAAGGATCAATCCCGTTTGGCCCTCAAAACTTGTATCGATTGCTTAGAAGATTGGCTGTCTAGAGATTTGACACGTCCGCAATTAGACTTAGACTTTATTGGTAATAGTCCAGATATCGTGGGGCAAGTTGATCATTCACCAATGATTTCAAAAAAAGATTATGATGACATCAAGGAAGACTTGCAAGAACAGGCTGCCAACTTGTTGTTTAGGGCTTACCAAGAAAACAAAGGGGTTATTGTAGCCTACGAGGGGTCAGATGCTGCCGGTAAAGGTGGGAATTACCAACGCTTAACCCGGTTGATGGACCCTCGTGGGTATGACGTGGCTACCGTCGCTGCCCCAAATGATGAAGAGTTGAATCACCATTACCTATGGCGATTTTACCGAGACTTCCCAAGTTTGGGACGGATGACGATTTTTGACCGCACATGGTATGGCCGTGTCTTAGTTGAACGAATC
>NZ_JBOEQF010001054.1:0-641 GCF_050689315.1 Aerococcus sp. L_32 | reverse complement strand
CGTCATTCAATCAAATGGTGCTAATATTTTAGATTAATCAGCGTTGAATTACTGACCCTCAAAATTGTTTAGATAAGGAATGGGTTAAAAAAATCTTTAGTGGGGGGATAATAATGAAAAATTTAAATAAAATGAAATGGGTGGTTTTGGTTATAATACTTCTAACGTTAGCTGGATGTAATCAACAAAATAGCACAGAATCAAATGCGACAGATATAACAAGTGAAAATATCGCTAGTTCTGAAACACTCGCATCCGATTTACTTATTCGTGAAACACAGTTTGGTAGTGTTAAGGGTTATGAAGAGGATGAGGCGCTTATTTGGCAAGGGATTCCTTATGGTGGCGACACTTCAGGAGAAAATCGATGGCAAGCACCAACTGATCCTCAACCTTGGTCTGAAACTCTTGATGCAACTCAGGCGGGTGTTGTCGCTTTACAAGCAGGAGCAGATGGCGTTACTGGGTCAGAAGACGCATTGAATTTGGACATCTATCGGCCAAATAATGAAACGGAGGATTTGCCAGTTCTCGTCTATATCCATGGAGGAAATAATCAGACAGGACAGGCTCAGGAAATTTCAGGGAAATCCTTCGTAAGTTCACAGGATGCCCTTGTTGTTTCAGTGAATTACCGTCTC
>NZ_JBOEQF010001053.1:0-645 GCF_050689315.1 Aerococcus sp. L_32 | reverse complement strand
AACAACTAATTCGCCGTTTTCCTTGGCTTGGTATGCCTTACCGTCAATCACAATCAATTCCCCATCTAAATGGTCCATAGTGCCAATCCCATAGTTGCCCTCTTTTAATAAGGCTTCTATGGTCATCGACCCATCGAAAAAGCCCGCCATTAAGTCGCCCAATGTTTGATGTTGAAATAGTTTCACCATATCTGTCTCCCCGTATCGCTTTCTGTGCACAGTTCATTTTCATATTATTTAAACGATGGCACTTCTTGTCATGTCCATACTACCTTTTTTGCCCTCGTCTCGCAAGCTGTTGTAGGAGTGACAGCTTGAAATTGTTGACCCTTTTTCCTATACTAACTAGTACTTACTAGACCAAAAATTTGAGAGGAGTGGTTGGATGATTTCGCACGAGTTGCCTTTGATGCCGATTGGCGAGGATGAGAAGCGGTGGATGGCGGAAATTACGGGGGATGATGAGACTTTCGTCTTGAAGCGGGATTTTCAGCCTGAAATCCGGCCTGGTGTTTGGGAAATTTATGATGGTTGGTACCAAATTCACGGCCAATTTCCTGGTATTTCACCCTTTGAGAAGGAATATGTTCTTGTGCAAAATGGGCAGATGACCCGCCACCTTGACTTTCGCTATATGATCAGTGC
>NZ_JBOEQF010001052.1:0-645 GCF_050689315.1 Aerococcus sp. L_32 | reverse complement strand
CACAACTAATTCGCCATCTTCCTTGGCCTGGTATGCCTTGCCTCCAATCACGATCAATTCCCCATCTAAATGGTCCATGGTGCCAATCCCATAGTTGCCCTCTTTTAATAAGGCTTCTATGGTCATCGACCCATCGAAAAAACCCGCCATTAAGTCGCCCAATGTTTGATGTTGAAATAGTTTCACCATATCTGTCTCCCCGTATCGCTTTCTGTGCACAGTTCATTTTCATATTATTTAAAAGATGGCACTTCTTGTCATGTCCATACTACCTTTTTTGCACTCGTCTCGCAAGCTGTTGTAGGAGTGACAGCTTGAAATTGTTGACCCTTTTTCCTATACTAACTAGTACTTACTAGACAAAAAATTTGAGAGGAGTGGTTGGATGATTTCGCACGAGTTGCCTTTGATGCCGATTGGCGAGGAGGAGAAGCGGTGGATGGCGGAAATTACGGGTGATGATGAGACTTTCGTCTTGAAGCGGGATTTTCAGCCTGAGATCCGGCCCGGCGTGTGGGAAATTTATGATGGTTGGTACCAAATTCACGGCCAATTTCCTGGTATTTCACCCTTCGAGAAGGAATATGTCCTCGTGCAAAATGGGCAGATGACCCGCCACCTTGACTTTCGCTATATGATCAGTGT
>NZ_JBOEQF010001051.1:0-647 GCF_050689315.1 Aerococcus sp. L_32 | reverse complement strand
TCTTATGTTCAGCAATTATCATTATAGCAAAATTACCCTACTACCACAACATTTTGCCCACTTTAAGATCAACAAGTCCATCTGTAGTAATAGGCAAATGCTAAATTGAATGTGTCAGCTATTTTTCAAATTAAAATCAGTTCAAAAGTATGGCATCCTAGCCTCAATAAAGATTTCGTATCAATTAATATAGTGACTGAATTCAAATCCATGGAATTGGAAGACACTAATGCAATGGTTCTTGATGCCTTTGGCGAATATCTAGAAAAAGTGAAGGGATTGGAGCCAAAAAGTGTCCGCAAACACCAAGGTAGAGTAAATACTTTCATACAGACATATTTGCGATAGTATGTCTTAACTACACCTGTTGATGCGACAGATAAATTTGATATTGTCGAGGAGTATTGAGTAATTTTATCGTTACAAAATATACCGCAAGTTATAAGGCGACTTTTTCTTCTTATAAAACAACCCTGAAACACTACTATACCTTCTTAAATTATGTTGATGAAATTTCGATGACCAATTGAAAGTAGCCAAGAAAGCCATCACTATTGGCGGCGACGACAGTTTCTATGAACTAGGCAATATGGGGTTCTCTTTCTTGTTTTAAGCCTCAAAATTAAGCCCTCCTAACCGAATAACGC
>NZ_JBOEQF010001050.1:0-647 GCF_050689315.1 Aerococcus sp. L_32 | reverse complement strand
CAAGAACTCTTGTGCTACACTTGCTGTAATCTCTTGGAAATCCTTAATCTCTTTCTCAAATTCATCTTGTGTGAATGGTTGAATATTGTCTACCATATGTAATACCTCCTAGTTTTTGTGTATAAACTCATGGTATGCTTTCGACCGCAGAAATTCAATTAATATGCATTCTCAAGCCATATGGTAGAATAGAGTTGATTTCAAGAATAAGGGTGAAACAAATGAAACTAGGATTTATATCAGATATACATATCGACCGCGGTAAGACTCAACAAGAAACAGACTTTCTTCATACCCTTTCCGCCTACATCAACGACCAAGCACTGGATGAAGTCTTTATCGGTGGTGACATCTCTAACCATTACGAGAAGACCATTGCATTTGTGGAAAAATTACAAGCCAATTCCGGCGCCAAGATTTATTTTATACCAGGTAACCATGATTACTGGGAAGCAAAGTCGGCCAAAAAGCATACATTGACTATCCACGACACCTTTAAAAGTCACCCACAAAGCCTGTTAAACAAAGCATTAATGGTGGGCAGGGATACTGCGGTTGTCGGTCATACAGGTTGGTACAACCATGCCTACCATGATCCAGCCTTTACAGAAGAAAAGTTAGAGACCGGCCGTCACAAACTCGTCACC
>NZ_JBOEQF010001049.1:0-647 GCF_050689315.1 Aerococcus sp. L_32 | reverse complement strand
AGTGACGAGTTTGTGACGGCCGGTCTCTAACTTTTCTTTTGTAAAGGCTGGATCATGGTAGGCATGGTTGTACCAACCTGTATGACCGACAACCGCAGTATCGTTGCCCACTATCAATGCTTTGTTTAACATGCTTTGTGGGTGACTTTTAAAGGTGTCGTGGATAGTCAATGTATGTTTTTTGGCCGACTTTGCTTCCCAGTAATCATGGTTACCTGGTATAAAATAAATCTTAGCGCCGGATTGAGCTTGTAATTTTTCCACAAATGCAATGGTCTTCTCGTAATGGTTAGAGATGTCACCGCCGATAAAGACTTCGTCTAGTGCTTGGTCGTTGATGTAGGCGGATAGGGTATGAAGAAAGTCTGTTTCTTGTAGGGTCTTACTGCGGTCGATATGTATATCTGATATAAATCCTAGTTTCATTTGTTTCACCCTTATTCTTGGAATCAACTCTATTCTACCATATAGCTTGAGAAGGCATATTAATTGAATTTCTACTGTCGAAAGCATACCATGAGTTTATAGACAAAAACTAGGAGGTATTATATATGGTAGACAATATTCAACCATTCACACAAGATGAATTTGAGAAAGAGATTAAGGATTTTCAAGAGATTACAGCAAATGTGGCGAAAGGGTTCTTA
>NZ_JBOEQF010001048.1:0-649 GCF_050689315.1 Aerococcus sp. L_32 | reverse complement strand
CTCTTATGTTCAGCAATTATCATTATAGCAAAATTACCTTACTACCACAACATTTTGCCCACTTTAAGATCAACAAGTCCATCTGTAGTAATAGGCAAATGCTAAATTGAATGTGTCAGCTATTTTTCATATTAAAATCAGTTCAAAAGTATGGCATCCTAGCCTCAATAAAGATACCGTATCAATTAATATAGTGACTGAATTCAAATCCATGGAATTGGAAGACACTAATACAATGGTTCTTGATGCCTTTGGCGAATATCTAGAAAAAGTGAAGGGATTGGAGCCAAAAAGTGTCCGCAAACACCAAGATAGAGTAAATACTTTCATACAGACATATTTGCGATAGTATGTCTTAACTCCACCTGTTGATGCGACAGATAAATTTGATATTGTCGAGGAGTGTTGAGTAATTTTATCGTTACAAAATATACCGCAAGTTCTAAGGCGGCTTTTTCTTCTTATAAAACAGCCCTGAAAACACTACTATACCTTCTTAAATTATGTTGATAAAATTTCGATGACCAATTGAAAGTAGCCAAGAAAGCCATCACTATTGGCGACGGCGACAGTTTCTATGAACTAGGCAATATGGGGTTCTCTTTCTTGTTTTAAGACTTAAAGTTAAGCCTTCCTAATCGAATAAATG
>NZ_JBOEQF010001047.1:0-650 GCF_050689315.1 Aerococcus sp. L_32 | reverse complement strand
ATTACAGAAATCCGTGGACCATACTATACGGTTATGGGTGAACGCTACTTACGCGATGTGTTAGAAACAATGGGTGAACATGTAGATATCTTGAAATTTGCTGGTGGTTCTTTCACCTTAATGCCTGAAGAAGAATTGATTAAAATTTTAGACTTGGCGCATGAATATGGTGTCAAAGTATCTACAGGTGGATTCATGGAATATGTTTTAACACAAGGAATTGAAGCGGTAGACTACTACATTAGCGAATGTAAACGTGTTGGTTTTGACATCATTGAAATCTCTACAGGATTTATTACTATGCCAACTGATGACATTGTCCGTCTAGTAGAACGCGTGCAAGATGCCGGTCTATTAGCCAAACCAGAAATCGGTGTGCAATTCGGTTCAGGTGGTACCAACACAATCGAACAAAATGAAGCAGCCGGTCTACTTGATCCAGCTCAAGCGATTGAAGTAGGTAAACGTTGTTTAGAAGCTGGGGCTTACATGTTGATGATCGAGTCTGAAGGGATCACTGAAAGTGTGGCTAGTTGGAGAACAGAAATCGCTACCCGTTTCGCTTCGGAATTAGGTACTGAAAAAGTCATGTTTGAAGCAGCTGATCCGGATGTATTCTCTTGGTACATTAAAAACTACGGTCCAGACGT
>NZ_JBOEQF010001046.1:0-651 GCF_050689315.1 Aerococcus sp. L_32 | reverse complement strand
TTTGTGACATCATAAGCGTCAATCAATTGTTTAGTTAATGGCACTTCGTCAACCATCAAGTCATCCCCAAGCATTACGACAAAAGGCTCGTCACCAACAAAGGCTTTTGCTTGTAATACCGCGTCTCCTAACCCTTTTGGATAAGATTGACGTTTGAAGAATAGGTTTAAACCAACCGTTTCTCCGATGATTTCAAGCAAGTCATCGCGACCCTTATCTGCCAAGTTCGACTCTAACTCCACATTTGAGTCAAAGTGGTCTTCGATTGGTCGTTTACTTTTTCCAGTAACAATTAGAATGTCTTCAATTCCAGAAGCCAAGGCCTCTTCCACGATAAATTGAATCGTTGGTTTATTAACAATCGGCAACATCTCTTTCGCCATTGCCTTTGTTGCAGGTAGGAACCGTGTACCTAGCCCTGCTGCAGGAATAATCGCTTTTCTTACTTTCGCCATGAATGAATCCTCCATTTATCTGTTAAATTTTCTCATTTCATTATAAAACAAATTGCCGTTAAAAAATATCCTTTAAGTCATCTTCAAACTGCAATTCACCTTTGCGTTCTCTAGCCATTAAGGCGGTGATCACATCTTGAATACTAGATTCTCCTTGAATCACCTTGTAAATTGCTTGGGTAATCGGCATATCAAC
>NZ_JBOEQF010001045.1:0-652 GCF_050689315.1 Aerococcus sp. L_32 | reverse complement strand
TTTATACAATGCCCGATGGTATCGCTTTATTGACGATGACATTTAAAGTATAATTAAAATATAAAAAGAAAAGGAGTTGGATATTATGGTGTGGATTATTGTCATTGCTATAATCGTTATATTAGTTGTGTGGGGGATTGGAGCCTACAATAACTTCGTACGTTCCAAAGAAATGGTATCAAATGCCATGGCACAAATTGCAGCACAAGTAGAATCTCGCTGGGATGCCTTAACAAATTTAATTTCAGCAACCAAACAATATCAAACACATGAACATGATACCTTAACTAAAATCGTTGAATCACGTTCGAATGTATCACGTAACTCATCTGTAAGTGATGTGGAAAAAGATGATGCAGCTTTCAACCGTGCCTTACGTTCAATTGATGTAGTAGTGGAACAATATCCGAATTTAAAAGCTTCGGACGTTTACCAATCAACAATGAATTCTGTAAACACTTATGAAAACAATGTACGTCAGTCACGTATGGTCTTTAATGACACTGTTACTAAATACAATCGTTTAATTAAAACTTTCCCGAATTCTGTTATTGCTGGATTTACAGGATTTACACCAGAAGAATACTTTGAAAATTCAGCAGAAAAAGCGGAGATGCCACAATGGTAAAAACACATCAAAAAGCTATTGATA
>NZ_JBOEQF010001044.1:0-654 GCF_050689315.1 Aerococcus sp. L_32 | reverse complement strand
ACCAGGTCCCATGTCAATTAGATAATCTGCTTCACGCATGGTTTCTTCATCATGTTCAACGACAATCAAGGTGTTACCTAAATCACGCATACGTTTCAATGATTTAATCAGACGGTCATTGTCTCTTTGGTGTAATCCAATCGAAGGTTCATCCAAGACATACATGATTCCAGAAAGGTTTGATCCAATTTGAGTAGCTAGACGAATACGTTGCGCTTCCCCACCTGATAAAGTACCTGCAGAACGGTCTAAAGTTAGGTAGTTTAAGCCCACTTCTTCTAGGAAGTTTAACCGTGAGGCAATTTCACGCATGATTGGTTGAGCAATCGTCGTATTTTGTTCAGATAAATCTAACCCCTCAAAAAATTCAATGGTATCCACAATCGCTTTATGGGTTACTTCAGCAATATCTTGACCACCAATTTTTACTGACAAGGCTTGACGGTTTAAACGTTTACCATGACATACAGGACATTCTAATTCGGTCATATATTGACCCATAGCTTCTCGCATAGCCTTAGATTGACTAGATTGGTAACGACGACGGACATTTGGAATAACCCCTTCAAATACCCGCATTTTATCTTGAACAGATCCGAATTCATTTTGATAATAGAAATGGAATTCTTCTTCGCCAGACCCATATAAAATCAA
>NZ_JBOEQF010001043.1:0-654 GCF_050689315.1 Aerococcus sp. L_32 | reverse complement strand
CTGATTTTATATGGGTCTGGCGAAGAAGAATTCCATTTCTATTATCAAAATGAATTCGGATCTGTTCAAGATAAAATGCGGGTATTTGAGGGTGTGATTCCTAATGTACGTCGCCGTCATCAATCTAGTCAATCTAAGGCTATGCGGGAAGCTATGGGTCAATATATGACCGAATTAGAGTGTCCTGTATGTCACGGTAAACGATTAAATCGTCAAGCCTTATCAGTTAAAATTGGGGGACAAGATATTGCTGAAGTAACCCATAAAGCGATTGTGGATACCATTGAATTTTTTGAGGGGTTAGATTTATCTGAACAAAATACGACGATTGCTCAACCGATTATGCGTGAAATTGCCTCACGGTTAAACTTCCTAGAAGAAGTGGGCTTAAACTACTTAACTTTAGACCGTTCTGCAGGTACGTTATCAGGTGGGGAAGCGCAACGTATTCGTCTAGCTACTCAAATTGGATCAAACCTTTCTGGCATCATGTATGTCTTGGATGAACCTTCAATTGGCTTACATCAAAGAGACAATGACCGCTTGATTAAATCATTGAAACGTATGCGTGATTTAGGTAACACCTTGATTGTCGTTGAACATGATGAAGAAACGATGCGTGAAGCAGATTATCTAATTGACATGGGGCCTGGC
>NZ_JBOEQF010001042.1:0-658 GCF_050689315.1 Aerococcus sp. L_32 | reverse complement strand
ATATGCTTGAACTGGTTCAACATGGACTTTTTGTAAGAGGTCTTGAACGTCTGAACTAGTAATCCGGGCTGGTTCGTATTGGTCAGGCATGACTTGTCCGTCTAAGTAGGCGACAGCTAACATGTAAGGTAGTGAATGATCTGCTTCCTCTTTGAATTGGATGTTCTTTTTGCCACCTTCCTCGCCACCCCCGATAATATTGAAGGCTACGTCAAAAGTGTACAAGCGAATTTCCTTAATGTCATCAGCGGCGATATTTTCTGCGTCTTTCAATTCCAACAAACCTTCAATAGAAGATTGGGAATGAATTTCAGCATTGTAGCGTTTGGTGATGGTTTTGGTTACTCGGTTTAAATCTTCTTTCGACCAGTCGATATCAAATTTACCAGCAATCGAATCCATGAATCCTTTGTTTCCTTCAAAGACCTCTTCAGGTCCAGTAATGCCGTAGCTAGCGAGTAAAGTCGCATGCATGGCACCCATGGCCGTGTTTGGATAAGCTAACCCTTTCCAATGAGATAGGGCACCGGTTCTAGTCACCCGCAATGAATTGTAGCCTGTACCCGCAATGGCAATGGCATTTGCGGTCTTATCAGCGTCTAATTTCAAGGCAGCGGCCGCACCTGCAGCGGCACCGTAACTCCCTTGTACGGTATGG
>NZ_JBOEQF010001041.1:0-658 GCF_050689315.1 Aerococcus sp. L_32 | reverse complement strand
GTAGGCTTGAACTGGTTCAACGTGGACTTTTTGTAAGAGGTCTTGAACGTCTGAATTAGTAATGCGGGCTGGTTCGTATTGGTCAGGCATGACTTGTCCGTCTAAGTAGGCGACAGCTAGCATGTAAGGTAGTGAATGATCTGCTTCCTCTTTGAATTGGATGTTCTTTTTGCCACCTTCCTCGCCACCACCGATAATATTGAAGGCTACGTCAAAGGTGTACAAGCGAATTTCCTTAATGTCATCAGCGGCGATATTTTCTGCGTCTTTCAATTCCAACAAACCTTCAATAGAAGATTGGGAATGAATTTCAGCATTGTAGCGTTTGGTGATGGTTTTAGTTACTCGGTTTAAATCTTCTTTCGACCAGTCGATATCAAATTTACCAGCAATCGAATCCATGAATCCTTTGTTTCCTTCAAATACTTCTTCAGGTCCAGTAATGCCGTAGCTAGCGAGTAAAGTCGCATGCATGGCACCCATGGCCGTGTTTGGATAAGCCAACCCTTTCCAGTGAGATAGGGCACCGGTTCTAGTCACCCGCAATGAATTGTAGCCTGTACCTGCAATGGCAATCGCATTTGCGGTCTTATCAGCGTCTAATTTCAAGGCAGTGGCCGCACCTGCAGCGGCACCGTAACTTCCTTGTACGGTATGA
>NZ_JBOEQF010001040.1:0-658 GCF_050689315.1 Aerococcus sp. L_32 | reverse complement strand
TTGGTCCAACGTGCCATACGGGTAGCCAGTCATGTTTTGGAGATGATTTCTTCAACTTGAATATCCTTGAAAAAACGGTGGCCGACAAAGTGGGCAATCCTAAAGAAGGGTCGTATACGACTTACTTGGTGGAACAAGGTTTAGATAAGATTCTTAAAAAATGCGGTGAAGAAATGACTGAAGTTGTGATTGCCGCGAAAAATGCCCAAGCCGGTCAAGGAAATGATGAGTTGGTATCTGAAACTAGTGACCTACTCTACCACTTGTTGGTTTTATTAGTTGAAAGAGGCCTGTCATTAACAGATATAGAGGCGGCCTTAAAAGCCCGTCACGGACAAAATCATACCTATTCTGTCCGTAAAGAAATCGACAATTATTAGGAGATAATGAATTAAATTAGAATTTTATTAAAATTATTGTTGACACTTATCATAAAAATTTATATACTGATGTCAGTAAATAAAACAAGTTGATGCGTTGAGAAGTAGAAGTAAGTTAGACGCTTGTGCACAGAAAGTACCGATTGTTGAGAAGGTATGACAAGCCCTAATTGAAAAGTAGACTTTGAGCTGTAGATGCGATCCACCTAAAGGGTGGTTGAGTGTTTACCGGGTGCTGCCGTTAAAATGCCAGTTGATCGGATGAATGTCCCGTCGAC
>NZ_JBOEQF010001039.1:0-658 GCF_050689315.1 Aerococcus sp. L_32 | reverse complement strand
ATTGACGGGACATTCATCCGATCAACTGGCATTTTAACGGCAGCACCCGGTAAACACTCAACCACCCTTTAGGTGGATCGCATCTACAGCTCAAAGTCTACTTTTCGATTAGGGCTTGTCATACCTTCTCAACAATCGGTACTTTCTGTGCACAAGCGTCTAACTTACTTCTACTTCTCAACGCATCAACTTGTTTTATTTACTGACATCAGTATATTAAAATTAATGATAAGTGTCAACAACAATTTTAATAAAATTCTAATTTAATTCATTATATCCTAATAATTGTCGATTTCTTTACGGACAGAATAGGTATGATATTGGCCGTGACGGGTATTTAAGGCTGCTTCAATATCTGTTAACGACAGGCCTCTTTCAACTAATAAAACTAGCAGGTGGTAAAGTAAGTCACTGGTTTCAGATACCAATTCATCATTTCCTTGACCGGCCTGGGCATTTTTCGCGGCAATCACGACTTCCGTCATTTCCTCACCGCATTTTTTAAGAATCTTATCCAAACCCTGTTCCATCAAGTAAGACGTATACGACCCTTCTTTAGGATTGCCCACTTTGTCGACCACCGTTTTTTCAAGGATATTCAAGTTGAAGAAATCATCTCCAAAACATGACTGGCTACCCGTATGGCAAGTTGGGCCAG
>NZ_JBOEQF010001038.1:0-660 GCF_050689315.1 Aerococcus sp. L_32 | reverse complement strand
GTTTTCGGCCGGTAAAACTCGTCTATATTATAACAGATATTTCTGAAAAAAGAAAAATCCTCCCTAAATTGATGTCCTCTTTTTTCACAAACTCCTTTTTAAAATTTCACAAACTATGTGAAGGAAAAAATGGTAAACTCTTATTCACAAAGTGTGTACGAAGTTTGCACAAGCCTGTGGTTAGTTGTTGCAAGTTTTGATTTATCCCAAAAGTTTTTAAAAGACTTTTCAACAAATCCACAGGTTTGCAAAACTTTCCCCCACCTGTTGATAACTCATCAAAATCCCTTATAAATTGACCTTTAAACAAGCATAATTATACACAAGTCTTTTAATCCGGTAAAAAGCTAACAGGTTTATGCACATCCTGTGGAAAACATTTATCAAAAGTTGGGATTATTTTTATTCACATCCAACTTTTTCTGTGGAAAACTGTTTTTTTTCATGATATTATGAATGAGCTTAACGAATTTAAAATTTCGTCGTACTATCATATTTCAATATGTTTGATATAAAAATTTTGTACACTAAGGAGCTAGGAAATATATGAGTGAATTAAACCGATTATGGGATTACGTCACCCAATACTTCAAAGAAGAGTTGCCTAAAACAAGTTTCGATACTTGGATTAAAGACCTAGATCCTGTTGCCTTTGAGAAT
>NZ_JBOEQF010001037.1:0-660 GCF_050689315.1 Aerococcus sp. L_32 | reverse complement strand
CTTTTCGACCGGTAAAACTCGTCTATATTATAACAGATATTTCTAAAAAAAGAAAAATCCTCCCTAAATTGATGTCCTCTTTTTTCACAAACTCACTTTTAAAATTTCACAAACTATGTGAAGAAAAAAATGGTAAACTCTTATTCACAAAGTGTGTACGAGATTTGCACAAGCCTGTGGTTAGTTGCAGCAAGTTTAAATTCATCCCCAAAGTTTTTAAAGGACTTTTCAACAAATCCACAGTTTTGCAAAACTTTTCCACATCTGTTGACAACCCATCAGGAACCCTTATAAACTGCCCTTTGAACAAGGGGGATTATACACAAGACTTTAAATTTTCTAAAAAGATAACAGGTTTATTCACACCTTGTGGAAAACATTTATCAAAAGTTGGGATTATTTTTATTCACATCCTGATTTTTCTGTGGAAAACTGTTTTTTTTCATGATATTATGAATAAGCCTAACGAATTTAAAGATTCGTCGTACTAACATATTTCAATATGTTTGATATAAAAATTTTGTACACTAAGGAGCTAGGAAATATATGAGTGAATTAAACCGATTATGGGATTACGTCACCCAATACTTCAAAGAAGAGTTGCCTAAAACAAGTTTTGATACTTGGATTAAAGACCTAGATCCTGTTGCCTTTGAGAAC
>NZ_JBOEQF010001036.1:0-660 GCF_050689315.1 Aerococcus sp. L_32 | reverse complement strand
GTTGAGAAAAGAAGCAGAAACACCCGTTTCTCACCTGAGTTGACAAGTTACGTCCTCGGGTTGATAGATATTCAGTTCACACAGACTCGATCTGTGTGCTTAATACGACGGGTAGTGATTGTGCTATCCGTCGTTTTTTTCTATGTGAAATTTCTCTTTCATACAGATTTATGCAATCTTGCAGAAAAATTTTCTTTTTATACAGCATCAATGGAGGTGTATTACTATCGCAAAAGATATGTTCGTAAATGAAAATATCCGTGCACGTGAACTTCGTGTAATTGATTCTGAAGGTGAACAATTAGGTGTGTTAAGTAAAGACGAGGCTTTAGATAAAGCTGAGCAAGTTGAACTTGACTTAGTACTAGTATCACCAAACGCAAAACCGCCAGTTGCCCGTATTATGGATTACGGTAAATACCGTTATGAGCAACAACGGAAAGAGCGTGAACAACGTCAAAATCAAAAACAAGTCAGTCTGAAGGAAGTACGTTTATCTCCTACGATTGAAAAAAATGATTTCGACACAAAATTGCGTCAAGCTCGCAAGTTCCTTGAAAAAGGTGACAAAGTGAAAGCTTCAATTCGTTTCCGTGGACGTGCTATTACGCACAAAGAAATCGGTCGCGAAGTGCTAGAACGCTTTGCAGAAGAGCTTAA
>NZ_JBOEQF010001035.1:0-661 GCF_050689315.1 Aerococcus sp. L_32 | reverse complement strand
TCCGTCAGAAATTAAATCTAAAGTAGCGAAGTTTTCGTAAATTCGAACCGGGTCAGATGTCGATACAACAGTTGATGAAGAGGATAATTTAATCTTACTCGTCGCTTGAGCAATAGCCCCTAAAATGACTGCATGGGCTTGAGAGACAAAGTGTTCTTGGTGAGATTCACCAAGGGCAAAAATATCTAAGCCAGCTTGTTCAGCGTGCTGAGCTGTTTCAATTAATTCTTGAACTCTTTTTTGTTCCCCTACCCCTTGGTTGGTATGTGGATTTGGGGCATAGTCGCCTAAAGAATACAGGCCAAATTGCAAGCCATCATTTGGTTTAAAACCAAACTTCTCTTTCATTGTTGTCATCATTATTCTCCGTTCATTTTTGAATATATTTTTAGATAGCTCTATTATAATTTCAAATCCGAATTAACACAAGATTTTAGCTTACAATTTGTTAGTTAGGAAACTTTCTGTTAGTAAGACAACATTCATTTTCCAATCAGACGAACAAAGACCTTATTTATTGAAATCGAACAAGTTCAAGCCGGTTTCTGCTTCGTCTTTTGACCGTTCCACTTCACCAGAAATCATATGAACAAAAATTTCACCGGTACCTGAAATAATGGCTTCGTTCAAGTGACCACCGACTACTGACCCATCTGCACGG
>NZ_JBOEQF010001034.1:0-662 GCF_050689315.1 Aerococcus sp. L_32 | reverse complement strand
GCTTCTTCTTCAGCACGTTCTACAATTAAAGAGGCTTCATTTAACGCTTCTTCACGCAAACGGTCAGCTGCTTCTTGGGCCACAAAAATCGAACGGTTAACTGTCGCTTCCTTACGGTGGGCAGCATCCACTTCTTTATTCGCTTCGTTTAATTGGTCTTGTAAAGATTTATTTTGGTCCTCTAACTTCTGCATTGAGACGCGGACTTTATTCAAATAGTCATCTACCTCAGTTTTACCGTAACCTGAGATTTTCTGTTTAAATTTCATATTTTTAATTTCTGATGCGCGCATAAAATGAGCCTCCTATTTGTTTTTGATGATCTCAATCGCTACTCTAATTTTACCCTTTTTGGTTTCCATTTGGGTAGCCACATATTTCAATCTGCCATAGCCTCGTATTGAAGCAATGTCCCCTGGATTTAATAGCCTTTTCGCGTCTTGCACTTGCGCCCAATTGAGTTTAGCAGCGCCACCCTCAATCAGTAACTTGGCCTTCGCTCTTGGAATTCTAAATCCATCTGAAATCATAGTATCAAATCTTAATGAAGAAAGTGTGATTTCCATGGGTTGCCAGTCAGATTTTGGTTGAATAATTTGGTCAAAATGATTAATTTTCACCAGCTTGACTTTCGAACCACCTATCTTATCCATTTCAAAGCT
>NZ_JBOEQF010001033.1:0-662 GCF_050689315.1 Aerococcus sp. L_32 | reverse complement strand
AACACCGGTGGTAAAACCATTACCTTGAAAACAGTCGGTCTACTGCAATTAATGGCTCAATCAGGCTTATATATTACTGCCAAGGCAGATTCTCGGGTAGAAATCTTCAAAGAAATATTTGCGGATATTGGTGACGAGCAGTCCATTGAACAAAGTTTATCCACCTTCTCAGGACATATGACGAATATTATCCGTATTGTTGAGGCTGCAGACGAACATTCGCTAGTTTTAATCGATGAGTTGGGTTCTGGTACCGACCCTCAAGAAGGGGCAGCCATCGCTATCGCGGTACTAAACCGTTTTGCCTTCCTAAACGCCCGCGTATTGGCCACTACCCATTATCCGGAACTGAAAACGTACGCTTACGATCATCCTGGGGCCATTAATGCCTCGATGGAATTTAACGAAATCACCTTGGAACCAACCTATCAATTGCTGATTGGGGTGCCAGGTCGCTCTAACGCCTTTGATATCTCCCAACGACTAGGTTTACCAGTTGAAATGGTGGATGAAGCACGTTCTTATATCCAGGAAGATAGCCAAAATCTCAACGAAATGTTGCTTGATTTAGAAGCCCAACGTCACGAATACGAAGACTTATCAGCCGAAGCCGCCAAAGACTTAGCCGATGCTGAAAATCTTTTAAATGATTTGAAAAAGGC
>NZ_JBOEQF010001032.1:0-662 GCF_050689315.1 Aerococcus sp. L_32 | reverse complement strand
ACCGTCAGAAATTAAATCTAAAGTAGCGAAGTTTTCGTAAATTCGAACCGGGTCAGATGTCGACACAACAGTTGATGAAGAGGATAATTTAATCTTACTCGTCGCTTGGGCAATGGCCCCTAAAATGACTGCATGGGCTTGAGAGACAAAGTGTTCTTGGTGAGATTCACCAAGGGCAAAAATATCTAAGCCTGCTTGTTCAGCGTGCTGAGCCGTTTCGATTAATTCTTGAACTCTTTTTTGTTCCCCTACCCCTTGGTTGGTATGTGGGTTTGGGGCATAGTCACCTAAAGAATACAGGCCAAATTGCAAGCCTTCATTTGGTTTAAAACCAAACTTCTCTTTCATTGTTGTCATCATTATTCTCCGTTCATTTTTGAATATATTTTTTAGATAGCTCTATTATAATTTCAAATCCGAACTAACACAAGATTTTAGCTTACAATTTGTTAGTTAGGAAACTTTCTGTTAGTAAGACAACATTCATTTTCCAATCAGACGAATAAAGACCTTATTTATTGAAATCGAACAAGTTCAAACCGGTTTTTGCTTCGTCTTTAGACCGTTCCACTTCACCAGAAATCATATGAACAAAAATTTCACCGGTACCTGAAATAATGGCTTCGTTCAAGTGACCACCAACTACTGACCCATCTGCACGA
>NZ_JBOEQF010001031.1:0-663 GCF_050689315.1 Aerococcus sp. L_32 | reverse complement strand
TAACAACACTAGAAAATTAGTGTGGTACCACACACAGTGTGATGCAAACTAATTAGAAGAGGACTTGAGCTGGTCGAACGAACCCGACTACGAAAAGCACTCTTTGCATAATTGTTGTTGCATGTTTTTGCTAGCTGATGTGTTGTATTTTTATACAGTTTGAGTTGTAGTAAATATTTGATTGTTCGCGACACTCACCATTCCTATCATAGCCTTAAAAAAAGCAGTGCGACCACCTTCAGTCAAGGCCTAATGGTGGTCGCACTGCTAAGGCTTCTACCTTGGCAATATTTTTTACAATGTGCTTGCTAATAATATAATGTGCCTTTTAAACAAATTGTAAAATGTACGTATTTTTACCAAATTGCCTGATTATAAATTGTCAGCATACGATAATGTATACCTGTTCTTTCAAAAAACGCACCGTTTCAGTTTGATTAATGATCGATGACAAGTGGTGGTCTGTTACGTTAGTTAATCTTTCGCATATCGATTTCGATAAAAATAGTCAGGTCTAAAGAGACCTGACTAGATAGTTGTTGTTAGCCTTTTTTCTCACTTTGTCTTAAGGTATAAGATTGTTTCAGCGTACCGAATAAGCCTTTGTCTGAGTAGGTCAGGACGTTTGACTTGTAGAAGTTGGCGGATAACCATAGGCAAAGA
>NZ_JBOEQF010001030.1:0-663 GCF_050689315.1 Aerococcus sp. L_32 | reverse complement strand
AAGACTAGCTCCTCCTACGAGCGCACCGTCAACGTCCTCTTTTTCAAGCAACTCAGCAATGTTAGCTGGTTTTACAGAACCACCGTATAAAATACGTGTTTGGTCTGCTGCTTCTTTACCAGCGATTTCAAATAATAAATCACGGATGTGTGCTGACATGTCTTGTGCATCATCAGCAGAAGCTGTTTTACCAGTACCGATTGCCCAGATTGGTTCATAAGCGATTACGGCTTGTGCAACTTGATCAGCAGTTAAACCTTCAAGAGCAGCACGGATTTGTCCACTAACCCACTCTTTTTCTTGGCCAGCTTCACGAGTTTCTAACGTCTCACCACAGCAAATGATTGGCGTCATGTTGTGACTAAAGATACTTGCTGCTTTTTTACGTACATCTTCATCAGTTTCGCCGAATAATTCACGACGTTCTGAGTGACCGATGATAACGTAAGGTACGCCTAATGCTTCTAAAGCTAGCGGAGAAATTTCACCTGTGAAGGCACCGTCATCTTCAAAGTGTACATTTTGTGCACCAATTTGGATGTCAGTACCTGCTACTTCTTCGATTAATTTTTCAATGTAGATTGCTGGTGGAGCAATTAAAGATTCAGCATCCGTTTGTGGGAAACCTTCTTTAAGTGCAGCAACGAATTCGTGAGCTTCAGT
>NZ_JBOEQF010001029.1:0-663 GCF_050689315.1 Aerococcus sp. L_32 | reverse complement strand
CAGACTAGCTCCTCCTACGAGCGCACCGTCAACGTCCTCTTTTTCAAGCAATTCAGCAATGTTAGCTGGTTTAACAGAACCACCGTATAAAATACGTGTTTGGTCTGCTGCTTCTTTACCAGCGATTTCAAATAATAAATCGCGGATGTGTGCTGACATATCTTGTGCATCATCAGCAGAAGCTGTTTTACCAGTACCGATTGCCCAGATTGGTTCATAAGCAATTACAGCTTGTGCAACTTGATCAGCAGTTAAACCTTCAAGAGCAGCGCGGATTTGTCCACTAACCCATTCTTTTTCTTGGCCAGCTTCACGAGTTTCTAAAGTTTCACCACAGCAAATGATTGGTGTCATGTTGTGGCTGAAAATGCTTGCTGCTTTTTTACGCACATCTTCATCAGTTTCGCCGAATAATTCACGACGTTCTGAGTGACCGATGATAACGTACGGTACGCCTAATGCTTCTAAAGCAAGCGGAGAAATTTCGCCTGTGAAAGCACCATCATCTTCAAAGTGAACATTTTGTGCACCAATTTGGATGTCAGTACCTGCTACTTCTTCGATTAATTTTTCAATGTAGATTGCTGGTGGTGCGATTAAAGATTCAGCATCCGTTTGTGGGAAACCTTCTTTAAGTGCAGCAACGAATTCGTGAGCTTCAGC
>NZ_JBOEQF010001028.1:0-663 GCF_050689315.1 Aerococcus sp. L_32 | reverse complement strand
TGATTATAATGGGAGATTTAATAGGATGTAGATAAAACGAACACCTAGCGTAACAAGTACACCAGTGGTCATACCACCAATAACCTCTGAAGGTTTGTGACCTAAATAATCATTAATGACCATGCGATCCTCATCAAGTGTGTTTAATTTAGCTAATAGATCTGTATCGTCAGTTTCTCTAGCCTTTTCTTTTAGAATCTTCATAAGGGTATAGATTAAAACCCCTTGCTCCCCATCCTGGCGACGAACACCCATGGCATCAAACATGACGATCATACCAAAACAAACGGCAATCGCAACGATTGGTGAGAAGAAACCATACTGAAGAATCAAAGCAGTGATTAGCGAAGTAACGGCAGCCGAGTGGGAACTAGGCATACCACCTGTAGCATGAATGATTGAGAGGTTAGCGTTTGGTTTCTTAAAGAAAACAGCAATAGGATATTTAACCAATTGTGCAATCATGATTGCTGCGAAGGTAACGACTAAAGGAAAATTAGTTGTTGTATTCATGTTTTCCTCCTTGAATTTATTTAATTCAATAATAGCATGAAAAAGATTCATTCGGAAAATGTTTCGCTGTAAAAATAGAAAATATGAAAAACTTTATCAACTTGGCGGAATAAAATTATTCAGTCATTAAATGGAGAATTTTCGCTCAGT
>NZ_JBOEQF010001027.1:0-665 GCF_050689315.1 Aerococcus sp. L_32 | reverse complement strand
CAAGTCTTTTACTTGTCCATCCTGATGCGGTGTAGCTGTTGTATTTGAAATAACCGGTACTCTTTGTGGCTTAAAATCAAATTTGTCTAAATAATCAGCTAATTGGTCACTTGCTTGTGATAATAAGGCCGTGTGGAAAGGACCAGAAACGTTTAATTCCACCATTTTCTTCACGCCTGCTTCAGTCAACTTAGCGACTGCAGTATCTACTGCCGAAGCGTCACCACCGATTACGATTTGTTTTGGTGTATTGTAGTTTGCTGGTGCAACGTATTGACCAGAAGCTTCACGCACTTGTTGGCAGATATCTTCTATTAAAGCGCGTTCAGCTTTCATCACGGCTACCATTTTGCCGACACCTATAGGCGCAGAAGCTTGCATAAAACGACCACGATGGCTCACTAAATCAACCGCATCTTCAAAGGACAATACGCCCGCTTCAACAAGGGCTGTGTACTCGCCTAAGCTTAATCCAGCTAGGTAGTCGGCTGTAATGCCTGCCTCCCTTAGTAGAGCTGTAAAGGCTGTTGATACGGTTAAAATAGCGGGTTGTGTGTATTCTGTTTGATTTAATTGTGTATCTTCTTGAAAGCATAGGTCTTTCATTGAATAGCCTAGAACTTCTGAGGCTTTGTCAAAGTAAGTTGCAATCTCAGGATGATGGT
>NZ_JBOEQF010001026.1:0-665 GCF_050689315.1 Aerococcus sp. L_32 | reverse complement strand
CCCATCATCCTGAGATTGCAACTTACTTTGACAAAGCCTCAGAAGTTCTAGGCTATTCAATGAAAGACCTATGCTTTCAAGAAGATACAGAATTAAATCAAACAGAATACACACAACCCGCTATTTTAACCGTATCAACAGCCTTTACAGCCCTTCTAAGGGAGGCAGGCATTACAGCCGACTACCTAGCTGGATTAAGCTTAGGCGAGTACACAGCCCTTATTGAAGCGGGCGTATTGTCCTTTGAAGATGCGGTTGATTTAGTGAGCCATCGTGGTCGTTTTATGCAAGCTGCTGCGCCTGTAGGTGCCGGCAAAATGGTAGCCGTGATGAAAGCTGAACGCGCTTTAATAGAAAATATCTGCCAGCAAGTGCGCGAAGCTTCTGGTCAATACGTTGCACCAGCAAACTACAATACACCAAAACAAATCGTAATCGGTGGTGACGCTTCGGCAGTAGATACTGCAGTTGCTAAGTTGACTGAAGCAGGCGTGAAGAAAATGGTGGAATTAAACGTTTCTGGTCCTTTCCACACGGCCCTATTATCACAAGCAAGTGACCAATTAGCTGATTATTTAGACAAATTTGATTTTAAGCCACAAAGAGTACCGGTTATTTCAAATACAACAGCTACAGCGCACCAGGATGGACAAGTAAAAGACTTA
>NZ_JBOEQF010001025.1:0-666 GCF_050689315.1 Aerococcus sp. L_32 | reverse complement strand
TCTTATCAGACGATGAAATATGGGCTGCCTTAGACACTGCACAAGCAAGAGACTTTGTTGAAGGAGAACCTGACCAATTAGATACCCATGTTGCCCAAGGTGGTAACAACTTCTCCGGTGGTCAAAAGCAACGTTTAGGGATTGCCCGCGTACTTGCTCGTAAACCTGAGATTCTAATCTTTGATGATTCCTTCTCTGCTTTGGATTACCAGACAGATAAGACCTTGCGTAGCGTTTTAGCTGAACGTATGGCTGACACCACTAAGATCATTGTAGCCCAACGTATTTCAACTATTATGGATGCGGACAAAATTTTAGTACTAGATAGAGGGGAAATTGTTGGTCGCGGTAAACACCAAGAATTATTAGCGGACAACAAGGTATACCAAGAAATTGCTTATTCACAATTATCAGAGGAGGAATTAGCAAATGACTAAGAAAAAAGATGCAAATCAACCTTCATTGATGGCGAATATTTTGACATATGCGCGTGAATACAAATGGCCGTTCATTGCAGCGGTTGTCCTAGCCATGATTGGTTCTATATCGTCTATTATCGGTCCCGACCGGTTAGGGGATATGACAGATAAAATCACGGAAGGCTTGATGTCACCAGGTGGGATTGACTTAGAGCGTATTTCACAAATTGCAATTACTTTAGTGGTG
>NZ_JBOEQF010001024.1:0-666 GCF_050689315.1 Aerococcus sp. L_32 | reverse complement strand
CCTTATCAGACGATGAAATTTGGGCTGCCCTAGACACTGCACAAGCAAGAGACTTTGTTGAAGGAGAACCTGACCAATTAGATACCCATGTTGCCCAAGGTGGTAACAACTTCTCCGGTGGTCAAAAGCAACGTTTAGGAATTGCCCGCGTACTTGCCCGTAAACCTGAGATTCTAATCTTTGATGACTCATTCTCTGCTTTGGACTACCAGACAGATAAGACCCTGCGTGGCGTTTTAGCCGAACGTATGGCTGATACCACTAAGATCATTGTAGCCCAACGTATTTCAACTATTATGGATGCGGACGAGATTTTAGTACTAGATAGAGGCGAAATTGTTGGCCGCGGTACACACCAAGAATTATTAGCGGACAACAAGGTATATCAAGAAATTGCTTATTCACAATTATCAGAGGAGGAATTAGCAAATGACTAAGAAAAAAGATGCAAATCAACCTTCATTGATGGCGAATATTATGACATATGCGCGTGAATACAAATGGCCGTTCGTTGCAGCGGTTGTCCTAGCCATGATTGGTTCTATATCGTCTATTATCGGTCCCGACCGGTTAGGGGATATGACAGATAAAATCACGGAAGGCTTGATGTCACCGGATGGGATTGACCTAGAGCGTATTTCACAAATTGCAATTACTTTAGTGGTT
>NZ_JBOEQF010001023.1:0-666 GCF_050689315.1 Aerococcus sp. L_32 | reverse complement strand
TTTGCTATAGTTGAAGATTACTTCAATTAGTAGTAAAATATAAACAGTAGATGGCTATCTGATTAAGTTTGTCTAAGCTATATTCGGCTTTCCTTCTTAGTTAAGATAGCCTTTTTTTTAAGAATGCATGCAATTAGGAGGAAAATTTTAAATGGCAATTACTGCAAAACAAGTTAAAGAATTACGCGACCGCACTGGTGTAGGTATGATGGATGCTAAGAAGGCCTTAGTTGAAGTTGACGGAGATATGGACAAAGCTATCGACTTCCTACGTGAAAAAGGTATCGCTAAAGCTGCTAAGAAAGCTGACCGTGTTGCTGCTGAAGGTTTAACTAAAGCCGTAGCTAAAGGAAACGACGCTGTAATTGTAGAAGTTAACTCTGAAACTGACTTCGTTGCACGTAACGATCAATTCGTTGAATTATTAGAAACTGTTGCATTAGCTATCTTAGAGCAAAAACCTGCTACTGTAGAAGCTGCTTTAACTGATGTGACTGTTGAAGGTAAAGACTTAGATACATACATTAAAGAAAAAGCTGCTGTAATTGGAGAAAAAATCTCATTACGTCGCTTTGAAACTTTAACAAAAACAGATGACCAAGAATTTGGTACATACTCTCACCAAGGTGGACGTATTTCTGTTCTTACATTAATTGACGGTAACAA
>NZ_JBOEQF010001022.1:0-666 GCF_050689315.1 Aerococcus sp. L_32 | reverse complement strand
ATTGCTTTAGTTGAAGATTACTTCAATTAGTAGTAAAATATAAACAGTAGATGGCTATCTGATTAAGTTTGTCTAAGCTATATTCGGCTTTCCTTCTTAGTTAAGATAGCCTTTTTTTAAAGAATGCATGCAATTAGGAGGAAAATTTTAAATGGCAATTACTGCAAAACAAGTTAAAGAATTACGCGACCGCACTGGTGTAGGTATGATGGATGCTAAGAAAGCCTTAGTTGAAGTTGACGGAGATATGGACAAAGCTATCGACTTCCTACGTGAAAAAGGTATCGCTAAAGCTGCTAAGAAAGCTGACCGTGTTGCTGCTGAAGGTTTAACTAAAGCTGTTGCTAAAGGGAACGACGCTGTAATTGTAGAAGTTAACTCTGAAACTGACTTCGTTGCACGTAACGATCAATTCGTTGAATTACTAGAAACTGTTGCATTAGCTATCTTAGAGCAAAAACCTGCTACTGTAGAAGCTGCTTTAACTGATGTAACTGTTGAAGGTAAAGACTTAGATACATACATTAAAGAAAAAGCTGCTGTAATCGGAGAAAAAATCTCATTACGTCGCTTTGAAACTTTAACAAAAACAGATGACCAAGAATTTGGTACTTACTCTCACCAAGGTGGACGTATTTCTGTTCTTACATTAATTGACGGTAACAG
>NZ_JBOEQF010001021.1:0-667 GCF_050689315.1 Aerococcus sp. L_32 | reverse complement strand
TGCGTCTACAGCAGCTTTACTCGCCGCCTCTTCTTGTTCAGCTTTTAAGGCTTGTGCTTTCTCGTAGTCAGCTTTTTCCTTAGCCAATTGGTTCGCCTTCATTTGGACTACTTTTTCGTCATCAGCTAACTTGGTTGTAAATTGCAGTAAGTTGTCCAACCATTCTTCAGTAGACAACTTGTTTAAACCTAGGCTAATCATTAAGGCAGCCCCAACTTGCTTAATCGCCAAGCGTAAAGGATTGTCCTCTAATGCCTTGAAGATAGCTGGTGTCATGATTTTTTGTTCAAGATTTTCGTGGAAAAGGACTTCTATGGTGTTGCTAGCAGTAATGCGTTTAATGCTTGTCACACCGATCTTATCGGCCGCCGCTTTAATAGCACCCACTTGCAGTAATAGTTGCGTTTCAATTGGTGGTTCACCGTATCGATCCATCAACTCATCATCCAAGTCCCACATTTCATCTACGCTGGTCATGGCCTGCACCCGTTTATAAATCTCCACTTTTTGTCGCTCATCCCGGATATAGCTCTGCGGAATATAAGCATCAATAGATAGTGATATTTCCACTGGCTCAGTTTTCTTAGCCGGTAAAATGCCCCGTTTACGTTGGACTGCTTCACGTAACATTTGTGAATAGAGGTCGAAACCGACTGAGTTAACAAAG
>NZ_JBOEQF010001020.1:0-667 GCF_050689315.1 Aerococcus sp. L_32 | reverse complement strand
CGCGTCTACAGCAGCTTTACTCGCCGCCTCTTCTTGTTCAGCTTTTAAAGCTTGTGCTTTCTCGTAGTCAGCTTTTTCCTTAGCCAATTGGTCCGCCTTCATTTGGACTACATTTTCGTCATCAGCTAACTTAGTTGTAAATTGCAGTAAGTAGTCCAACCATTCTTCAGTAGACAACTTGTTTAAACCTAGGCTGATCATTAAGGCAGCCCCAACTTGCTTAATCGCCAAGCGTAAAGGATTGTCCTCTAATGCCTTGAAGATAGCTGGTGTCATGATTTTTTGTTCAAGATTTTCGTGGAAAAGGACATCTATGGTGTTGCTAGCAGTAATGCGTTTAATGCTTGTCACACCGATCTTATCGGCCGCCGCTTTAATAGCACCCACTTGCAGTAACAGTTGCGTTTCAATTGGTGGTTCACCGTATCGATCCATCAACTCATCATCCAAGTCCCACATTTCATCTACACTGGTCATGGCCTGCACCCGTTTATAAATCTCCACTTTTTGTCTCTCATCCCGGATATAGCTCTGCGGAATATAAGCATCAATAAATAGTGATATTTCCACTGGCTCAGTTTTCTTAGCCGGTAAAATGCCCCGTTTACGTTGGACTGCTTCACGTAACATTTGTGAATAGAGGTCGAAACCGACTGAGTTAACAAAA
>NZ_JBOEQF010001019.1:0-668 GCF_050689315.1 Aerococcus sp. L_32 | reverse complement strand
TGCCCTGTACTTGCTAGCTTTGTTGTATATTTTACCATATCCATCCCAATCCTTATAACACAAAGACGAAATATACCAATTCTAAGCTACTATTTCACCCACGCATTCAAATTACTGCCCAAAACAACCTCTGCGTGGTATAATTTTGGATTGAAGAGGAAAAAATACTTATCCTAAAATAAGAAACACGTAAGGTAGTTATAGAAAGATATCGCACTATTTTGATATGGCATTAGTGGCGAAGTTTGACCGTGCTAGTTGCTGGCATGCGCTTTTAAGGATCACCAACTAACGCGGCGGTAATTTGATTACAGTTCGGATAATCAAGATTAGCCATATTTCAATATAAGTGTTACTTTTCTTAGAAAGTTCACTAGCATAACAAATAGTAATTGCGATATAAGCGACAACCAATCTTTATGAAATGATTCATTTAAACTTGGAGGCCTTATGTTAGGGCCGCTATTATTGACGAAAGGAGGCCAAGGATGGCTAGTGAGTTAATTGAGAATTTGTTAACCCTTGTACCAACTTTACCTGGTTGCTACATTATGAAGAATGCGGATGACCAAATTATTTATATTGGTAAAGCGAAGAATTTAAGAAATCGTGTCCGTTCTTATTTCAAGTCGACCCATACCGGGAAGACGGCTCAGCTTGTGAGTGAA
>NZ_JBOEQF010001018.1:0-668 GCF_050689315.1 Aerococcus sp. L_32 | reverse complement strand
CCCCCTGTACTTGCTAGCTTTGTTGTATATTTTACCATATCCAGCCCAATCCTTATAACACAAAGACGAAATATACCAATTCTAAGCTACTATTTCACCCACGCATTCAAATTACTGCCCAAAACCACCTCTGCATGGTATAATTTTGGATTGAAGAGGAAAAAATACTTATCCTAAAATAAGAAACACGTAAGGTAGTTATAGAAAGATATCGCACTATTTTGATATGGCATTAGTGGCTAAGTTAGACCGTGCTAGTTGCTAGAATATGCTTTTAAGGATCACCAATTAATGCGGCGATAATTTGATTACAGTTCGGATAATCAAGATTAGCCATATTTCATTATAAGTGTTACTTTTCTTAAAAAGTTCACTAGCATAACAAATAGTAATTGCGATATAAGCGATAACTTATATTTATGAAATGATTCTTTTAAACTTGGAGGCCTGATGCTAGGGCCGCTATTATTGACGAAAGGAGGCCAAGGATGGCTAGTGAGTTGATTGAGAATTTGTTGACCCTTGTACCAGCTTTGCCTGGTTGCTACATTATGAAGAATGCGGATGACCAAATCATTTATATTGGTAAGGCGAAGAATTTAAGAAATCGTGTCCGTTCTTATTTCAAGTCGACCCATACCGGGAAGACGGCTCAGCTTGTGAGTGAG
>NZ_JBOEQF010001017.1:0-670 GCF_050689315.1 Aerococcus sp. L_32 | reverse complement strand
TAAGGCATCATCTTTTTCTTGCGAGCGAAACAGAAACGCCCCTTTTTGATAATGCTTCGTGTACGCTTTTCCAGCGATACGATCCATCGAGCTTTCCTCCAAATGATTGAATATCGGGACTAAGCGGATACAAGCTGAGTGGTCTCCTGCTGCATGTGGTTGGGTGTATTGAGTCAATTCGTTCTTCCCCTTTATCAGTTTACTGTCCTTTTTTTAACTTTCCTATATTTAGTATAAAGGCCCCTAGCTCAAAAAAATTGACACTCATCAAGAAAAGTCTTTTTAACGGCAAAAAAATAGGAGCTGGAAAGAGTCCCAACCCCAAAAGATTTAATTTATAAATGTATGTTTACGAAAAACCTAATCTTCATCCTCATCAAACGCATCGTCATCTTCCAATGCCTCTTTGCCAATGAACGCTTGCAGCATCCAAATGTTCTTGTCTAAGTCATTTTTAAAAGCAATCAATGTATCTTCTAAAGCATCGTCACCCTCGTCTTGAGCTAAACGAATCGCGCGAATAGTTAGGTCACGAGTGCTTCTGAAGTCCTCGATAATATTTTCAACCATGTCTTCTGCTTTAGCGTATTTATTAACTGCATCTTCTGAAAGCATGGAATATTTTTCAAATTCAGCGGTGGTTGAAGCCGGTTTATGACCGGAAGTAATC
>NZ_JBOEQF010001016.1:0-670 GCF_050689315.1 Aerococcus sp. L_32 | reverse complement strand
ACATTATTCTACCAAAAGAATTGACTAGGACCTACGAATAAATAGGAATTTTTTTGGGATTTAGCGATGGGCATTTGGTTTAATTTTGTATCCTAGATAAACCAGCAAAACAAACAAATCAATAATGTTTCTGGGATTCAATTGGGTATGTCGATGAATTTTTTCTAAACGATAATTCACGGTATTTCGGTGAATGAATAATTCTTCACTAGTTGCCGTTGTATCTAGGTTATGTTTGATGAAAATAGCCAAAGTTGCCACTAGTTCATCATCTAATTGGTCTACCCGCTCAAACAATACCTCATCTTTTTTGAATATTTCTGGATTGAATAAATAAAATGGATGATCCTTTACAAAAATAGGTTGGTTAGTCTCAAGCTGAAGCAAAGAGAAATAGGTCAGCGTTTGCTGGATATTCGTAAGCATTTCAGCAAAATTTCGCCCGCTTTCAACCCAAACGGAACCCTGTATTTGGTCCTCAATTTGTTTGCGACTAACGGCATTAGTGTTGAGTAGAACTAATGTATAATTTTGGTAATTAAATGTGGTTACGTTTAAGAGTTTAGCTAGACGCATCAAATGTTTGGCTTCTTTAGATAGCACAACCGTCACTGATTGCGTTAAATCGATATGATATTTATCACTTGCTAGTTTCCTAATATCTTCCTCA
>NZ_JBOEQF010001015.1:0-671 GCF_050689315.1 Aerococcus sp. L_32 | reverse complement strand
ATGAGAACGACGTTTAGTTAATAAGTCTTTAAAATCTGACATGTTAATTTTACTCCTCTTAAATCCATTTTTATCAATAACAAGTTCCATTTAGAACTATTTCCAGTCTACACGCTTACTTTTTAAAAGTCAATTAGTAAGTTCAATAATATACAATCTTCTACTTTTAAGTTATAAAAAGTTTATTTTGTATGTATATTAAGCACTCTAAATCACGTATTCATTAACCCCAATATACTCTTTCAAGAATTGTTTAGTTCTCTCTTCTTTGGGATTTGTAAATATTTCTTCTGGACGACCTGATTCTACAACTACACCATCGTTCATAAAGACAACCCGGTCCGCCACTTTGCGGGCAAAATTCATTTCGTGCGTCACGATAACTAGTGTTGTGTGTCCTTTTGCCAGGTGTTCGATGGTTTCAAGCACCTCATTCACTAATTCTGGGTCTAAGGCAGACGTTGGCTCATCTAGTAGAATTGCTTTAGGTTGTACAGCAAGTGCCCGGGCGATACTTACGCGTTGTTGTTGCCCACCTGATAAAGTCACTGGGTATTGGTCTTTTTGTTTTGACAAGCCCACTTGTTTCAATAATTTTTCACCAAACTCAGCAGCTTCGTCTTTTTTCATGACATTATTTGAAATTAACGATAAAGTAACGTTCTCTAAAG
>NZ_JBOEQF010001014.1:0-671 GCF_050689315.1 Aerococcus sp. L_32 | reverse complement strand
CAAGGCATCATCTTTTTCTTGCGAGCGAAACAGAAACGCCCCTTTTTGATAGTGCTTCGTGTGAGCTTTTCCAGCGATGCGATCCATCGAGCTTTCCTCCAAATGATTGAATATCGGGACTAAGCGGATACAAGCTGAGTGGTCTCCTGCTGCATGTGGTTGGGTGTATTGAGTCAATTCGTTCTTCCCCTTTATCAGTTTATTGTCCTTTTTTTAAACTTTCCTATATTTAGTATAAAGACCCCTAGCTCAAAAAAATTGACACTCATCAAGAGAAGTCTTTTTAACGGCAAAAAAATAGGAGCTGGAAAGAGTCCCAACCCCAAAATATTTAATTTCTAAAAGTATGTTTACGAAAAACCTAATCTTCATCCTCATCAAACGCATCGTCATCTTCCAATGCCTCTTTGCCAATGAACGCTTGCAGCATCCAAATGTTTTTATCTAAGTCATTTTTAAAAGCAATCAATGTATCTTCTAAAGCATCGTCACCCTCGTCTTGAGCTAAACGAATCGCGCGAATAGTTAGGTCACGAGTGCTTCTGAAGTCCTCGATAATGTTTTCAACCATGTCTTCTGCTTTATCGTATTTATTAACTGCATCTTCTGAAAGCATCGAATATTTTTCAAATTCAGCGGTGGTTGAAGCCGGTTTATGACCGGAAGTAATT
>NZ_JBOEQF010001013.1:0-671 GCF_050689315.1 Aerococcus sp. L_32 | reverse complement strand
TATTACTTTTGCAAGTGTTATTAGACAAAAAAAGTTTTTAATGTATCTAAAGATATAATCATTTTCTGTGTAACTGGCCGTTCCCAAATGGTTTCAAGGGCTTGGGCATAAAGATCCATTTGCCCTTCGTAACGGTCGATTAAGGTTTGTTCTTGCTGGCTTTCATTTAGATAAGCAATCCGGTCAGTTTTGAAGTCATACAGGAAGATTTCGTCCTGTAATAAAATAAAACCGTCAATTGTCCCGTGGACCAACAAGTCATCATCTGTTGCCATATCCGTAAAGATTTCTGATCCAGCTACCATTAGGGAGAATGTTTCTTCTCTATATACATGGTCAACTTGTTTCAAAATCAATTGTCCCGCTGCCGTATCGAAGAAGGCTACTAGTTTATCCACTTGAATACGGGGCCAAAGTTTATTGCTTAAAATATCTAGTTGGCATAGTTCATCAAAGAGCGCTTTAAAGGTCGCTTTACTTGGTTTAGCCCTTAAATTCACCTTCTGCATTAACAAATGGGCCGCTGACCCAATGGCTGTTGGTGTGACAGCTTGTTCTTTGGCCAAGAAACTCGGTTGGTCATAGTCCTCTTCAGTATAACGGAAGGTTTTAGTCAATTTATTTTGATTGTTGACTGACCAAGGTTGCAAGTCGTTGTCACTTGGATCTTG
>NZ_JBOEQF010001012.1:0-671 GCF_050689315.1 Aerococcus sp. L_32 | reverse complement strand
CATCACTTTTGCAAGTACTTTTAGACAAAAAAAGTTTTTAATGTATCTAAAGATATAATCATTTTCTGTGTAACCGGTCGTCCCCAAATAGTTTCAAGGGCTTGGGCATATAGATCCATTTGCCCTTGGTAACGGTCGATCAAGGTTTGTTCTTGCTGGCTTTCATTTAGATAAGCAATCCGGTCAGTTTTAAAGTCATACAGGAAGATTTCGTCCTGTAACAAAATAAAACCATCAATTGTCCCGTGGACCAACAAGTCATCATCTATTGCCATATCCGTAAAGATTTCTGATCCAGCAACCATCAGGGAGAATGTTTCTTCTCTATATACGTGGTCAACTTGTTTCAATATCAATTGACCCGCTGCCGTATCGAAGAAGGCTACTAGTTTATCCACTTGAATATGGGGCCAAAGTTGTTGGTTTAAAATGCCTACTTGGCATAGGCCATCAAAGAGCGCTTTAAAGGTCGCTTCACTTGGTTTAGCCCTTAAGTTCACCTTCTGCATTAACAAATGTGCCGCTGACCCAATTACTGTTGGTGTGACAGCTTGTTCTTTGGCCAAGAAACTCGGTTGGTCATAGTCCTCTTCAATATAACGGAAGGTTTTAGTCAATTTATTTTGATTGTTGACTGACCAAGGTTGCAAGTCGTTGTCACTTGGATCTTT
>NZ_JBOEQF010001011.1:0-671 GCF_050689315.1 Aerococcus sp. L_32 | reverse complement strand
ACCTGCTATCTTGCAAACAGGTATTGCACCACTCAATGCTGCTATTATGGTTCATACTGGTGCAGTAGTGATCGATCATTTACCACATGGGACTTATTTCCATGTATCTGCAGATGCAGTGGATATGTCGTTTGCGGATAGAATGAAGTGTATTGGCTATGAATCAATTATTGGTCTATCAATCGCTACAGTCGCCACTATTATTTACGGCATTTTATAATCAAGGATAAAAAGGAGAAGAAGGTATGAACAAGAAAATACTAGTAGCCCCTGACTCGTATAAGGGCAGTTTAACAGCATTACAGGCAAGTGAAGCAATTAGCACAGGGATTAAACGCGTTCTACCGGATGCAGAAATTGTATCATTACCTATGGCAGATGGTGGAGAAGGGACAGTTCAATCCTTAGTTGACGCAACAGAAGGAAACCTTCATCAATTAGAAGTTGTTGGACCTTTAGGGACGCCGGTTACTGCAACCTATGGTATTTTAGGTGACGGCAAAACGGGTGTCATTGAGATGGCTGAAGCGTCTGGTATTGGGTACGTGAATGACCAAACGAAGAATCCTTTAGTAACAACAACCTATGGTACAGGTCAACTTATTCTAGCTTGTATTGATCAAGGGATAGAAGAAATTATCTTAGGGATTGGTGGATCAGCAACAAATGAC
>NZ_JBOEQF010001010.1:0-671 GCF_050689315.1 Aerococcus sp. L_32 | reverse complement strand
GCCTGCTATCTTGCAAACAGGTATTGCACCACTCAATGCCGCTATCATGGTTCATACTGGTGCAGTAGTGATCGATCATTTACCACATGGGACTTATTTCCACGTATCAGCAGATGCAGTGGATATGTCGTTTGCGGATAGAATGAAGTGTATTGGCTATGAATCAATTATTGGTCTATCAATCGCTACAGTCGCTACTATCATTTACGGCATTTTATAATCAAGGATAAAAAGGAGAAGAAAGTATGAACAAGAAAATACTCGTAGCCCCTGACTCGTATAAAGGTAGTTTAACAGCTTTAGAGGCTTGTGAAGCAATTAGTATAGGGATTAAACGGGCTTTACCGGATGCAGAAATTGTCTCTTTACCAATGGCAGATGGCGGTGAAGGTACCGTACAATCTTTAGTTGACGCTACTGAAGGTACCATCCACCAACTAGAAGTAGTTGGACCTTTGGGGACACCAGTTACTGCTAGCTATGGCATTTTAGGGGATGGTAAAACAGCTGTCATTGAGATGGCTGAAGCGTCTGGTATTGGGTACGTGAATGACCAAACAAAGAATCCTTTAGTAACAACAACCTATGGTACAGGCCAACTTATTCTAGCTTGTATTGATCAAGGGATAGAAGAAATTATCTTAGGAATTGGCGGATCAGCAACAAATGAT
>NZ_JBOEQF010001009.1:0-673 GCF_050689315.1 Aerococcus sp. L_32 | reverse complement strand
CAACAACACTGGAAAATTAGTGCGGTATCGCACGCAGTGTGATGCAAACTAATTAGAAGAGGACTTGAGCTGGTCGAACGAACCCGACTACGAAAAGCATTCTTTGCATAATTATTGTTGCATGTTTTTGCTAGCTGATGTGTTTTATTTTTATACAGTTTGAGTTGTAGTAAATATTTGATTGCCCAAGACACTCACCATACCTATCATAGCCTTAAAAAGCAGTACGACCACCTTCAGTCAAGGCCTAATGGTGGTCGCACTGCTAAGGCATTCTATGAGGCTACTACCTTGGCAATATTTTTTACAATGTGCTTGCCAATAATATAATGTACCTTTTAAACAAATTGTAAAATGTATGTATTTTTAACAAATTGCCTGATTATAAATTGTCAGCATACGATAATGTATACCTGTTCTTTCAAAAAACGCACCGTTTCAGTTTGATTAATGATCGATGACAAGTGGTGGTCTGTTACGTTAGTTAATCTTTCTCATATCGATTTCGATAAAAATAGCCAGGTCTAAAGAGACCTGACTAGATAGTTGTTGTTAGCCTTTTTTCTCACTTTGTCTTAAGGTATAAGATTGTTTCAGTGTGCCGAATAAGCCTTTGTCTGAGTAAGTCAGGACGTTTGACTTGTAGAAGTTGGCGGATAACCATAGGCAAAGG
>NZ_JBOEQF010001008.1:0-673 GCF_050689315.1 Aerococcus sp. L_32 | reverse complement strand
ATTCCAAGCGATTCCATGCAAAATGTTATTGGTATCGGCGTCACTTGAAATCGTCCGGTCTAAAAATATGATCCAGTCAGTATTTGGTATCGAGGACTTTGCCTGGTATTCTTTCATGGAAGATTCCTACACCCAGCAATTTGTCCAAGGGCGGAACCATCAAGTTCGTGGCTATTACCTGAAAGATTTTCTCTCTATCGACAAATACAATGAAGACCAGGCTGCTATGGTGATTGCTGATTTGGTGGAAACCCTATGGACCAATCGCAAAACTATGCGAAAAATCCAAGTCTTCTTCCAGTCTAGGTCTTTGATGCGGGCAACGCAATTTGAAATGAAGCAGCGGATGACTCGGTCTGACTATGGCAACCTGATTGTTCAAAACAATCAACGCAATCTAGACCGGTTAGCCCGTCAGTATGAAGACAGTTCACGAGCCATTTTATTCGCTGTGGCTAGTTTCCAAGAAGGGGTCCATCTCAATGCCAAAACGGACGCCTTTGTCCTAACCAGACTGCCGTTTTCAGCGCCAGATACGCCGGATGAATTGGCCAAGCAAGATTATCTAAAATCACTGGGCGATAACTATTTTGATGATGTGGCTTTACCGGATATGTTAATGAATCTAACGCAAATCTTTGGCCGGATGGCCGCGTCGGGTAGCCAAGATGCA
>NZ_JBOEQF010001007.1:0-673 GCF_050689315.1 Aerococcus sp. L_32 | reverse complement strand
AGCATCTTGGCTACCCGACGCGGCCATCCGGCCGAAGATTTGCGTTAAATTCATTAACATATCCGGTAAGGCCACATCCTCAAAATAGTTATCGCCCAGTGATTTTAGATAATCTTGCTTGGCCAATTCATCCGGCGTATCTGGCGCTGAGAACGGCAGTCTGGTTAGGACAAAGGCGTCCGTTTTGGCATTGAGATGGACCCCTTCTTGGAAACTAGCCACTGCGAATAAAATGGCTCGTAAACTGTCTTCATACTGACGGGCTAACCGGTCTAGATTGCGTTGATTGTTTTGAACAATCAGGTTGCCATAGTCAGACCGAGCCATCCGCTGCTTCATTTCAAATTGCGTTGCCCGCATCAAAGACCTAGACTGGAAGAAGACTTGGATTTTCCGCATAGTTTTGCGATTGGTCCATAGGGTTTCTACCAAATCAGCAATCACCATAGCAGCCTGGTCTTCATTGTATTTGTCGATAGAGAGGAAATCTTTCAGGTAATAGCCACGAACTTGATGGTTCCGCCCTTGGACAAATTGCTGGGTGTACGAATCTTCCATGAAAGAATACCAGGCAAAGTCCTCGATACCAAATAATGACTGGATCATATTTTTAGACCGGACGATTTCAAGTGACGCCGATACCAATAACATTTGGCTTGGAATCGCTTGGAAA
>NZ_JBOEQF010001006.1:0-673 GCF_050689315.1 Aerococcus sp. L_32 | reverse complement strand
CTGGACAACAACACCTTGGACTATTCCATCTAACATGGCTATCGCTGTAAATCCAAATTTTGAATACTCAGTAGTCGCTGTTGCTGACCGTAAATTTGTGGTTGCAACTGACTTAGTGAATAGCCTAGCAACAGAATTAGGATGGGCAGACTACACAGTTGAAGGTGAACCAGTGAAAGGTACTGACTTAGAGTATATGGTTGCTGAACATCCATATTACGACCGTGACTCATTGCTAATCTTAGGTGACCACGTAACAACTGAATCAGGTACTGGTTTAGTCCATACGGCGCCTGGGCACGGGGAAGATGACTACTTTGCGTCATTGAACTATAATTTAGATGTTCTATCACCATTAGATGACCAAGGTCACTTTACAGATGAAGCACCAGGTTTTGAAGGTGTCTTCTACGAAAAAGGTAACGAGCTTTCAATCGAAAAAATGAAAGAAAATAATCGTTTACTAAAACTAGATTACTTCTCTCACTCTTACCCACATGACTGGCGTACGAAAAAACCGGTTATCTACCGTGCCACACCACAATGGTTCTGTTCAGTAGAAAAAATCCGGGAACGTACTTTAGACGTCATCGATAATGAAGTGAAATGGTGGCATCCATCTGGTCAAACACGTATCTACAACATGATTCGTGACCGTAAAGACTGGGTAATT
>NZ_JBOEQF010001005.1:0-673 GCF_050689315.1 Aerococcus sp. L_32 | reverse complement strand
TTGGACAACAACACCTTGGACTATTCCATCTAACATGGCTATCGCTGTAAATCCAAATTTTGAATACTCAGTAGTCGCTGTCGCTGACCGTAAATTTGTGGTTGCAACTGACTTAGTGAATAGCCTAGCAACAGAATTAGAATGGGCAGATTACACAGTTGAAGGCGAACCAGTTAAAGGTACTGATTTAGAGTATATGGTTGCTGAACATCCATACTACGACCGTGACTCATTACTAATCTTAGGTGACCACGTAACCACTGAATCAGGTACTGGTTTAGTCCATACGGCGCCTGGGCACGGGGAAGATGACTACTTTGCGTCATTGAACTACAACTTAGACGTTCTATCACCATTAGATGACCAAGGTCACTTTACAGATGAAGCACCAGGTTTTGAAGGTGTCTTCTACGAAAAAGGTAACGAGCTTTCAATCGAAAAAATGAAAGAAAATAATCGTTTACTTAAACTTGATTACTTCTCTCACTCTTACCCACACGACTGGCGTACGAAAAAACCGGTTATCTACCGTGCAACACCGCAATGGTTCTGTTCAGTAGAAAAAATCCGGGAACGTACTTTAGATGTCATCGATAATGAAGTGAAATGGTGGCATCCATCTGGTCAAACACGTATCTACAACATGATCCGTGACCGTAAAGACTGGGTAATC
>NZ_JBOEQF010001004.1:0-675 GCF_050689315.1 Aerococcus sp. L_32 | reverse complement strand
TTCTATGTTTGGTGGTATGGGTTGTTTACCATTATTACTACAATTACCAATCATCTCTGGTTTATACACTGCTATTCGCGTGAGTGAACCAATTGCCAGCTCTGAATTCTTCGGTATCTCACTTGGAGAATCTCATATGGTATTAGCCATTATCACCATTGTAATGTACTTGATCCAATCATTCATTACCTTGCAAGGTGTACCAGAAGAGCAAAAAGCGCAAATGCGTTCTACCCTATTCATGACACCAATTATGATGGGATTCATTGTATTTACAACACCAGCCGGATTAACACTTTACTTCTTAGCAGGTGCCATTTGGTCAATTCTACAATCATTATTTACAACTTTCTACTTCAAGCCAAGAATCCAGGCAGAAGTTGATAAAGAAATGGCTGAGAACCCAATCAAGGTGAAGAAGCCTTCTAGCAGCCGTAAAGATGTGACTGATTCTGTTAAGAAAGAACCTACAAACAAACGCCTAACAATTAATGACAGAAAAACAAACCGTAATGTTGGCAAACAACGTAAATAACAACTGATAACATATTAAAAGCCCTCTGAATTTGCGTTTTATACGCTAGCCAGAGGGCTTTTCTTATGCTATTAAAAAGTGCATAAAAGGGTTTGTGACAGCTCTGCCACAAACCCTTTTTATATAGCTAAATAACTCGA
>NZ_JBOEQF010001003.1:0-676 GCF_050689315.1 Aerococcus sp. L_32 | reverse complement strand
TAAACGGTAATTCACTGAAACAACAATGGCATCCTGTGAACTTACAAAAGATTTCCCTGAAATTTCCTGGGCCTGTCCTGTCTGATTATTTCCTCCATGGATATAGACGAGAACTGGCAAATCCTCCGTCTCATTATTTGGCCGATAGATGTCCAAATTCAATGCATCCTCTGACCCAGTAACGCCATCTGCTCCTGCTTGTAAAGCGACAACACCCGCCTGAGTTGCATCAAGGGTTTCAGACCAAGGTTGAGGATCAGTTGGTGCTTGCCATCGATTTTCTCCTGAAGTGTCGCCACCATAAGGAATCCCTTGCCAAATAAGCGCCTCATCCTCTTCATAACCCATAACACTACCAAACTGTGTTTCGCGAATAAGTAAATCGGATGCGAGTGTTTCAGAACTAGCGATATTTTCACTTGTTACATCTGTCGCATTTGATTCTGTGCTATTTTGTTGATTACATCCAGCTAATGTTAGAAATGTTGTAACCAAAACTACCCATTTCATTTTATTTAAATTTTTCATTATTATCCCCCCACTAAAGATTTTTTTACCCATTTCTTATCTAAACAATTTAGAAAACCCTCAAAATCAGATTCTTTAATCCAATTTTGAGGGTCAGTAATTTAACGCTGATTAATCTAAAATATTAGCACCATTTGATTGAATGACA
>NZ_JBOEQF010001002.1:0-676 GCF_050689315.1 Aerococcus sp. L_32 | reverse complement strand
ATGGATTCAGATTCATTACTATTTACCATTTCTGTAGAAAATGAATCACCGTATGTTGCTGCTAACTTAGCCAACGCAATTGCTGTATCTTTCTCTGAAGTTGTACAACAAGTATTACAAGTAGAGAACGTTTCGATCGTAACCCTAGCTGAACCTGGTCAATCGCCAACTTCACCAAACGTGGTTTTAAATATCATCATTGGTGCTTTGTTAGGATTAATCGCTGGCGTTGTATTACAATTAGTAAATGCAATGTTAGATAATTCAGTTAAGAGCAGTGATATCGTTGAAGAGCTTGGTTGGACTTTATTAGGATCTATTCCACAAATGGATAAAAGTAAAGTTGAAGATACGCGCTTCAAAGGTAATGCAGTCAAAGATGGTTCTAGAAACCGTCGTCGTGTCTAGGAGGTTCAATTTTGTTTAAGAATAAAAGAAAACATTTTGACAAGATGAATGCAGAACAACGCCGAGGCGCTAGTTTAATTACTGTTACGCAACCAAATGACGTCATTTCTGAATCTTTCCGTCAAATCCGTACGAATATCCAATTCTCAATGGTTGACCATGATTTTAAATCAATCATGTTCACATCATCTGGTGTTTGGGAAGGTAAATCAACTGTTACAGCCAATACTGCTGCTGTAATGGCGCAACAAGGCTTGCGTGTCTTATT
>NZ_JBOEQF010001001.1:0-677 GCF_050689315.1 Aerococcus sp. L_32 | reverse complement strand
CGGGGAAGATATTAGGAAACTAGCAAGTGATAAATACCATTTAGATTTAACGCAATCAGTGGCGGTTGTGCTATCTAAAGAAGCCAATGCCTTAAAGCAGCTAGCGCAATCATTGAAGTTAACTATATTTACTTACCAAAGTGATGCACTACTTTTAGTGAATACAAATGTGGTGAGTAGAGAGCATATAAAAGCTTTGACAGATGACGGCACTTGGGTTGATAGTGGTCAAAATATCGCTGAAAGTATTGCAAATATTCAGCAAACAGCTATTTACTTTTCACTACTCCAACTTGACCATACAGGTCCGGTATTTGTGAAAGACCATCCTTTCTATTTATTTACACCCGGTATTTTCAAAAAGGACGACGTTTTATTTGAGCGTGTGGATCAAATGGAAGATGAGCTAGCCACTACTTTGGCTATTTTTATCAAAAATAATTTGGATACGCGAGCAACTAGTGAGGAATTGTTTATTCACCGAAATACTGTCAATTATCGGTTAGAGAAAATTCATAGACAAACCCAATTGAATCCACGTAATATGATTGATTTATTTGTTCTACTAGTCTACCTAGCTTATAAAAGGCAACCAACAATCAAGCAGTAAGATGATATTGAGAAAACCTCTTCAATTTATCACTAGGGCTTTCGCCAATCTTTTGGTAAAATAATGA
>NZ_JBOEQF010001000.1:0-678 GCF_050689315.1 Aerococcus sp. L_32 | reverse complement strand
GTCTATGTTTGGTGGTATGGGTTGTTTACCATTATTACTACAATTACCAATCATCTCTGGTTTATACACTGCTATCCGCGTGAGTGAACCAATTGCTAGCTCTGAATTCTTCGGTATCTCACTTGGAGAATCTCATATGGTATTAGCCGTTATCACCATTGTAATGTACTTGATCCAATCATTCATTACCTTGCAAGGTGTGCCAGAAGAGCAAAAAGCACAAATGCGTTCTACCCTATTCATGACACCAGTTATGATGGGATTCATCGTATTTACAACACCAGCCGGATTAACACTTTACTTCTTAGCAGGTGCAATCTGGTCAATTCTACAATCATTATTTACAACTTTCTACTTCAAGCCAAGAATCCAGGCAGAAGTTGATAAAGAAATGGCTGAGAACCCAATCAAGGTGAAGAAGCCTTCTAGCGGCCGTAAAGATGTGACTGATTCTGTTAAGAAAGAACCTACAAACAAACGCCTAACAATTAATGACAGCAAAACAAACCGTAATGCTGGCAAACAACGTAAATAACAACTGATAACACAGTAAAAGCCCTCTGACTTGGCGTTCTATGCGCTAGCCAGAGGGCTTTTCTTATGCTATTAAAAAGTGCATAAAAGGGTTTGTGACAGCAGCTCTGCCACAAACCCTTTTTATATAGCTGAATAGCTCGT
>NZ_JBOEQF010000999.1:0-679 GCF_050689315.1 Aerococcus sp. L_32 | reverse complement strand
ACCAGGGGTGTTGAAGACAACAATTCCCGCCTCAGTAGCACGTTGAGTTGGGATATTATTTGTACCCGCACCAGCTCGCGCAATCGCTTTTAATGAATCGTTAAATGTTATATCATGCAAATCTTTAGAACGTAAAATCAATGCATCCGGATCATCATTTTCATTAATGGCATATTTCGCTCGTTCAAAACGTTCCATACCTTCAGCAGCAATCGCATTATAAGTCGTTAATTGATAAACTTTATCTTTTAATTCCATTTGTTCAATAATTCCTCCATACTTTAAAGCGGGCACAACATCCGGTTACATGTCGGTTGATTACGCTCATTACAATGTAAGCCGACTATTTAAGTCGTTGACAGTCTATTTATTTTCTTCTTCAAATGCTTTCATAAATGCTACTAGTGCTTTAACCCCTTCTAATGGGAAAGCATTATATAAACTAGCGCGCATACCACCCACTGAACGGTGGCCTTTTAATTGTTTAAACCCTGCCTCATCTGCTTCAGCAATAAATTTCTTATCTAATTCAGGATCGTTCGTTAAGAACGGGATATTGGTTAATGAACGGTTTTCTACTTTTACATGATTTACAAATAAATCAGATTGATCAATGTAGTCATACAATAAGTTCGCACGTTCTTTAGCATTCGCATACATTGCTTCTTGTCCGCCTTGT
>NZ_JBOEQF010000998.1:0-679 GCF_050689315.1 Aerococcus sp. L_32 | reverse complement strand
CCCAGGGGTGTTGAAGACAACAATTCCCGCCTCAGTAGCGCGTTGAGTTGGGATATTATTTGTACCCGCACCAGCTCGCGCAATCGCTTTTAATGAATCGTTAAATGTCATATCATGCAGATTTTTTGAACGCAAAATCAATGCATCTGGATCATCATTTTCATTAATAGCATATTTTGCTCGTTCAAAACGTTCTATACCCTCAGCAGCAATCGCATTATAAGTCGTTAATTGATAAACATTATCTTTTAATTCCATTTGTTCAATAATTCCTCCATACTTTATAGCGGGCACAACATCCGGTTACATGTCGGTTGATTACGCTCATTACAATGTAAGCCGACTATTTAAGTCGTTGACAGACTATTTATTTTCTTCTTCAAATGATTTCATAAATGCTACTAGTGCTTTAACCCCTTCTAATGGGAAAGCATTATACAAACTAGCGCGCATACCACCCACTGAACGGTGACCTTTTAATTGTTTGAACCCAGCAGCATCCGCTTCAGCGATAAATTTCTTATCTAATTCAGGATCATTCGTTAAGAATGGTATATTGGTTAATGATCGGTCTTCTACTTTTACATGATTTACAAATAAATCAGATTGATCAATGTAGTCATACAATAAGTTCGCACGTTCCTTAGCGTTAGCATACATGGCTTCTTGTCCGCCTTGC
>NZ_JBOEQF010000997.1:0-679 GCF_050689315.1 Aerococcus sp. L_32 | reverse complement strand
AGCAAGCAATGCAGCTTCACGTTCTTCAGCGGTCATCTCTTCAATTGGTTTTGTTTCTTCAACTGTACCACTTGAGTCTGAATTGGAAATGCTTGTTTCGCTTAATAGCTTTTCAATTTGTTTTTTTGTTTCACCGTCACCGATTGAGTTTAAAGCGATGTTGTCTGCTTCAATAATTTTCTTCGCATCATCATCACTTATGTTAGGGTCATCATTCAATCGTTCATGATATTCTTCCATAGATTCTTTAGTAGCTTCCAACTGTGCTACCGCATTCTCTTTGTTCGTCATGATTGCTGAATGGTCAATCGCACCAAACGTCACATCATAAATTTCAGCTAAGGTTGAATCAATTGTTACATCACGATACGTTGTCGTTACATTATCCGCTGAAGGATTTAATCTAGTCACTAGCATACCTAAGCTAACGGGTACTTCAACCCCATTAACTACAATTGAACCGGTAGGTGCTAGGTTAGTTCCTGTCGAAGGTTCTCCGTTAGTATCTTCGTTTGCGGTGTTTGAGTATGCATCTTCCGCACGCTCACTTAATTGTTCGCCGCTTAATTTTAACGTACCATTCTCTGCTTGTGCTGCGATAATCTCTTCACTTGTTACTTCAATTGTTTCACCTGAAGCTAACTTCAATGAGTTCATAGAAGTCACATAGAAGTTCAAC
>NZ_JBOEQF010000996.1:0-681 GCF_050689315.1 Aerococcus sp. L_32 | reverse complement strand
CACATCTTCTACGTAGTCTCCCACAATTGTAGAGAAGGCAGCTTGGATTTTTTGGATTTCACTGGTGGTTAGAGCCGTACCTGAGGACCCTGTAATAACACTTTGACCAGGTAAACGGCCAGTTAAGACGTAAGATGTCCCAACAAAAGTTCCCCCACCAACGATAAGGATGGTCAGGATATATACTAGCCAAGAAACCCCGCGTTTTTTAGGTTTTTGGTCATTACCCAGCTCATGTCCGTCTCGACCACTTGAATGGATTTCTTCCTCAGTAACTGCTATTTTATCTGATTCTTCATTGCTATTTTTATTATTTTCTTTATTTTTTAAATCTTCATTTTCTGACATATGATTCACTACTTTCTGATAGACATGTTGGTTTCAAATATTTACCCAATATTTCCTCCTACACTTGGTATTTATCGGCGTAGGATTGCCAAACTTCATCAAATGTCGATACGTAGTCAGAATAGCGCTGGTTTAATTCAATATAATTGCTAATTGTTTCAAAATCGCTAGCTGATTTCGGAAAATCGCCATCTAAAAAGACCAGCTCAGCAAACTGCGCCTGCTGGTCACTATCTAGTAAATCGGCATTTCTAAATATTTGTACATAATGATAAAAGGACTGCGTAATCATCACTCTTTCTTATTGTTGACTATATTACTGGTTACCTTCCG
>NZ_JBOEQF010000995.1:0-682 GCF_050689315.1 Aerococcus sp. L_32 | reverse complement strand
TCTGCAGAAGTAAAATAATCTTTAACAGATTATCTTATTATGTATATGAGGGGAGTTCGGAATTATCCGAGCTTCTTTTTTTTTATC
Organism: Aerococcus sp. L_32; assembly: GCF_050689315.1. NCBI lineage: Bacteria > Bacillati > Bacillota > Bacilli > Lactobacillales > Aerococcaceae > Aerococcus > Aerococcus sp. L_32. Next base: position 595 of record NZ_JBOEQF010000995.1, on the reverse strand, counting down.
ATTTTTATTAGGCCACATCCGTTTTTAATTATTGGATGTGGTCTTTTTGCCTGCTTGAATAAGTTTGCCTGCTTGTCTAGATGGACTAGCTTGGCAAGGGGGCGTCATTTTTCAAAAAACCTAGCGAATTAGACTAGACTCTTATATGTTTTTAGGTTAAGCTAAAAATATAATTAATAAAAACTAAGGTTGCACATCGTGGTTACCCCTTAAATGTAGAAAATAGGAGTGAAGTATTCAAATGAAGAAGATTTGGAAATTATTGAGTGTAATGCTTGTGGCCCTAGTCTTGGGTGCATGCACGAGCGACGGGGAGTCAGCTAGTGACGGTGGCGATGCTGCGGATAAAAAACCAGTTGTCACAGTATCCACCTCTTTTCTACGGGATATGGTAGAACAATTGGCGGGCGACCAAGTAACGGTTGAAACGATTATTCCAGCGGGCGAGGACCCTCATGGCTACTTAGCACGTCCTAGAGACTTAAAGAAAATCCAAGGGGCAGACTTGGTTTTATATCACGGGTTACACTTAGAGGCGCAAATGGTTGAAGCCTTGGAAGTGACAGGTGTGGCGGTGACGAAAGATTTCACTGAC
>NZ_JBOEQF010000994.1:0-683 GCF_050689315.1 Aerococcus sp. L_32 | reverse complement strand
TTTAATCATTGCGCAGAATGACTTGGGGACAACCCTGGTATTCTTGATGATGTTTATCGGTGTCATATTCGTGTCAGGAATCACCTGGTATATTATTTTGCCGGCATTCCTATCATTTGCGGTTATCGCCTTAGTATTAATCATCTTAGTGGTCTACCAACGCGATTTACTATATGCATTAGGTTTCCAAGACTACCAATTCGCCCGTATCGATTCATGGTTAAACCCTTTCGGTAATTCGGCCAATGAGTCTTACCAGTTAGCACAAAGTTTGAAGGCCATCGGTTCTGGGGGCATTCTTGGAAAAGGGCTTGGTCAATTCCAAGTTCACGTCCCAGTTCGAGAGTCGGATATGATTTTCTCTACTATCGGTGAAAACTTTGGTTTCCTCGGGTCAAGCTTTGTCGTCTTATTATACTTCATCTTAATATTCCAAATGATTTCAGTGGCCTTTAGAGCCCACGACGCCTTCTATGCGTCAATGGTTTCAGGGGTAGTCATGATGTTCACCTTCCATATCGTCGAAAATATTGGGATGTCCATCGGGCTTTTACCGCTGACAGGTATTCCATTACCGCTAATTTCGGCGGGTGGTACTGCCTTAATCACTAGTATGTTGAGTATTGGTTTAATACTGTCAATCAAATACAATGAGGGCTTGGATGATGAGCACTTAAGCAAGA
>NZ_JBOEQF010000993.1:0-683 GCF_050689315.1 Aerococcus sp. L_32 | reverse complement strand
CTGGTACCAGTTGAATCGACCTTATCAGCATATCCAGTTTGGCAGGTTCCGGCTGAGGATAGCCACTTAGTGAAATTGGTGGAAAATGGGTCGGTCCTAGAATTAGCGACGTTACCTGCTGATTTAAGAGACCAATTACCGGTGACGGCTTATATCGACGACAAGTTAAAGGCGCTTTATGATGTCCATCCAAGTAAAGATGGTAAAATAAAACCAAGTAAAATGTTTTAAAGATTGGACGATACTGAATGAAAACGATAAATTTACACCATCCCTTTGAACAATCAACGATCTATGCGGGCGATGTTGTCCTAGCTTTGGGTTTTTTTGACGGGGTCCACAGAGGCCACCAGGCGGTTATTCAAGCTGCTCGTGATGAGGCTGACCGTTTGCAATTACCACTAGCTGTGATGACTTTTAATATGGCGCCACGCATCATGTATCAACAAATACACCCTGAAGAAGTGACTTATTTAACCACTCTAGTCGAAAAAGAGCGGTTAATGACTCAGCTTGGTGTGGACTATCTTTATGTTACCCAGTTAACGTCATCATTCTCCGCTTTGAAACCGCAAGAATTTGTGGACCGATATATGGTAGGCTTGCATGCCAGATCGGTTGTAGCGGGCTTTGACTATACCTACGGCAAAAAGGACATCGCCAACATGCGGACCTTAGCTAGG
>NZ_JBOEQF010000992.1:0-683 GCF_050689315.1 Aerococcus sp. L_32 | reverse complement strand
GCTAGCTAAGGTCCGCATGTTGGCGATGTCCTTTTTGCCGTAGGTATAGTCAAAACCCGCTACAACCGATTTGGCATGCAAGCCTACCATATATTGGTCCACAAATTCTTGCGGTTTCAAAGCGGAGAATGATGACGTTAACTGGGTAACATAAAGATAGTCCACACCAATCTGAGTCATTAACCGCTCTTTTTCGACTAGAGTGGTTAAATAAGTCACTTCTTCAGGGTGTATTTGTTGATACAAGATGCGTGGCGCCATATTAAAAGTCATTACAGCTAGTGGTAATTGCAAACGGTCAGCCTCATCACGAGCAGCTTGAATAACCGCCTGGTGGCCTCTATGGACCCCATCAAAAAAACCCAAGGCTAGGACAACATCGCCCGCATAGATAGTTGATTGTTCAAAGGGATGGTGTAAATTTATCGTTTTCATTCAGTATCGTCCAATCTTTAAAACATTTTGCTTGGTTTTATTTTACCATCTTTACTTGGATGGACATCATAAAGCGCCTTTAACTTGTCGTCGATATAAGCCGTCACCGGTAATTGGTCTCTTAATTCAACAGGTAACGTCGCTAATTCTAGGACCGACCCATTTTCCACCAATTTCACTAAGTGGCTATCCTCAGCCGGAACCTGCCAAACTGGATATGCTGATAAGGTCGATTCAACTGGTACCAA
>NZ_JBOEQF010000991.1:0-684 GCF_050689315.1 Aerococcus sp. L_32 | reverse complement strand
TTTTAGAGAACGTTACTTTATCTTTAATTTCAAATAATGTCATGAAAAAAGATGAAGCTGCTGAATTTGGTGAAAAATTATTGAAGCAAGTGGGCATGTCGAAACAAAAAAACCAATACCAGTGACTTTATCAGGTGGACAACAACAACGGGTAAGTATCGCTGGGGCACTTGCTGTACAACCTAAAGCAATTCTACTAGATGAGCCAACTTCTGCCTTAGACCCAGAATTAGTGAATGAGGTACTTGAAACCATCGAACATTTGGCAAAAGGACACACAACACTAGTTATCGGGACGCACGAAATGAATTTTGCCCGAAAAGTGGCGGACCGGGTTGTCTTTATGAACGATGGGGTGGTCGTTGAATCAGGACGGCCGGATGAAATCTTCATCAATCCAAAAGAAGAGAGAACCAAGCAATTCCTAAAAGAATATATTGGGGCCAGTGAGTATGTTATCTAAATTGTTTTGATATGGTACCAAAATCGTACCGAATATAGTCTTTTGATAACTTAAAAGTAGAAGATTGCACATTGATGAGCTTGATAATTGACTTTTAAAAAGTAAGCATGTAGACTATAAATAGTTCTAATTGGAACTTGTTATATAAAAAATTTGAATTTAAGAGGAGTATTTAATTTATGTCAGCTTTTAAAGATTTATTAACTAAACGTCGTTCTCAC
>NZ_JBOEQF010000990.1:0-684 GCF_050689315.1 Aerococcus sp. L_32 | reverse complement strand
ACAAGTCAAAGGTAAACGGTTATTATTTAATTACTATTAGCTAATAATCCATGAGTACATATATGCTAAAAAGGAGATATGCAGTTTAGCAATATCTCCCTTCTATTTAATAAAATTCAATTAACTCATTTTTCTGATAACTTCTGCTGTTTCATGTGCATCCGTTTGACGAACATCTAGTAGGTAATTCGACGCTTCCTCGTATAAAGGAATTCGTCGTTCATACTTGGCAGCCATTTGACTTTTACTATTGTCATTAACTAAGGGGCGGTCATTGTTACCGGGACCTCCACGATTAATCCGCTGCCACGACTTTTCAAAGGTATCTTGTAAGTAGAAAACCTTATCTTGTTTGGCTAGCAGTTGGCGGCACTCAGCCGTTTCCACAATACCACCACCGGTTGAAATCACTAAAGCGGCATTTTCTTCAGCCTCTAGTAATTCCGTCAAGATTTGAAACTCCAATAATCTAAAACCCGATTCTCCAATTTGATCAAAGAGTTCTGCAATCGTCTGACCTCGACGGGCCTCGATATAGCTATCCATGTCCACAAATGGGACCCCTAACTTGTTGGCCAAAATGCGCCCGACTGTTGTCTTTCCGACACCCATAAATCCTGTTAATATGATTGGCATCCTTTGATCAACCTTCCATTTCCAATTGAGTGACTTACGCGCTTAATA
>NZ_JBOEQF010000989.1:0-687 GCF_050689315.1 Aerococcus sp. L_32 | reverse complement strand
ATCAGTGAAATCTTTCGTCACTGCCACACCTGTCGCTTCCAAGGCTTCAACCATTTGCGCCTCTAAGTGTAAACCGTGGTATAAAACCAAGTCTGCCCCTTGGATTTTCTTTAAGTCTCTAGGACGTGCTAAGTAGCCATGAGGGTCCTCGCCCGCTGGAATAACCGTTTCAACCGTTACTTGGTCGCCCGCCAATTGTTTTACCATATCCCGTAGAAAAGAAGTGGATACTGTGACAACCGGTTTTTTATCCGCAGCATCGCCACCGTCACTAGCTGACTCCCCGTCGCTCGCGCATGCACCCAAGGCTAGCGCCACAACTATTACACTCAATAATTTCCAAATCTTCTTCATTTGAATACTTCACTCCTATTTTCTATATTTAAGGGGTAACCACAAGATTCGCCCTTAGCTTTTGTTAATTATATTTTTAGCTTAACCTAAAAATATATAAGTGTCTAGTCTAATTCACCGAGATTTTTTTGAAAATGACGCCTCCTTGCCAAGCTAGTTGATCTAGAAAACCAGGCACACTGATTCAAGCAGGCAAAAAGACCACACCCGAAAATTAAAAACGGATGTGGTCTAATAAAAAAGGCAAAAAAAAAAGAGAAGCTCGGATAATTCCGAACTTCCCCTCATATACATAATAAGATAATCTGTTAAAGATTATTTTACTTCTGCAGT
>NZ_JBOEQF010000988.1:0-689 GCF_050689315.1 Aerococcus sp. L_32 | reverse complement strand
GGTAGCAGCGATTGAACGGGCTTTTGTGGTCCGGTTTACTCAGATTTATGCGGTGGCAGTGCTGATTGCCTCGGTATTTCAAATTTACCGGTCAGTCATCTATTCTAATGTATATGGGGTGACCATGAGTCGGTATATGTTGATTCTCTTCTGCTCGATTTCAGCTGTTGGGGCGATTTTATACCTGATGAAAAATGAGTGGTTACCGCTGGTGCTTGCGGCCGGTTTATTTGTGGCTATGATGCCACCTGTTGATGCGATTTCTGTGTCAGTGGCTAGCCAAGGGGAAATAGTCAATGATATTATTGCTGACTATCCTGATTTGGTAACGGACGGCCAATTGCAATTAACGTCTGAAAATGTGGAACAGTTGGATGAAACGACGGCCCAGAAAATGAAGCAATCGCTGAGATATTTAGATAAGTACAATGAATTAGGGCGGGTGTCGTCAATATCAGAAGATTTTGATGTCTACCAGGACTTGCGGGCCTTTGACGGGGTTCATACGGACGATGATTATGACCATTCAGATAGTTATTATTTCTCAGCCCACTTAAACTTTGACGAAGGGTCTTCAACTGCTTTTACAAGTAGTGGTGGCGGTGAATTGGTCTTATTGAATGCTTACGATAGCCCGGTGACTTTCACTGCTTTAGGTAAAAATTTTAACCATGAAATGGTGGACGTGA
>NZ_JBOEQF010000987.1:0-689 GCF_050689315.1 Aerococcus sp. L_32 | reverse complement strand
ATTTATTGGCTTTATGATTCAAGATGGCCAAGCGAAAGTCTTGGAATTTAATGTCCGCTTTGGGGATCCTGAGACGGAAGTCCTTTTACCAAGACTGGAAAGTGACTTGCTGACAGTTTTTGAAAAAACCCTAGCTGGCACTTTAAAACCCACAGATTTAATTTGGTCTAAGCAAGCAGCAGTCGGCGTGGTCTTATATTCAAAAGGCTATCCTAGTTCTTACGACAACCATGTTGCGATTGAATCCTTACCTGAAAACGCCTTGATTTTCCACAACGGTACGACGACAGATGAAGCAGGGCAATTGATTACAAACGGTGGTCGTGTCCTAACGCCAGTTGCCTTAGCAGACGACATTCAAAGCGCCCGCCAGGCAGCCTACAAGCATGTGGGCCAGATTCGCGGCGCATCACTGACTTACCGGACGGATATTGCCAAGTTATAAATGTAAATTCTTTTCCAAAGCTAGTATGCGACAGCTATTCCAATGGGGTAGCTCAGTATACTAGCTTTTTTATTGGCAAAATGGCTAAGCCATGGCGAAAACGCTATCAGAAAATAAAAAACGTTTTCATAAAAAAATCCATATTTTTCTTGATCTAATCCGTTGACATTGGTGAATTCCTAAGTAAAATAGTTAGTATGCGAACTATAAGGTTCGGGTGCGAACTAATCAAAAATAGACATGC
>NZ_JBOEQF010000986.1:0-690 GCF_050689315.1 Aerococcus sp. L_32 | reverse complement strand
ACCGGAATTACAAAGCGGTTGTTCCGGATGGTGATGATGGCCTCACTTAAATAAGAAGCCTTATTAGACCGGATTATTTGGTCTAGTTTGACACGGATACCCGCTTCTTCACGTTTGATTCCTTGTCTTAAGCCATGTAAAGTTGACGAGGCATTGTCATATACTGACCCATCATCTGCAATTGCATTTTGCATCTTACGCATCAAATCCCGCATGTCAATAAAGTCATCTGCAATTGCATACAATTGCATTAATTCTACTTTTGCTTCTTTTAGTTTGCTAAAGAAGGTAGAAACTTCACCAGATGCTCGTAAGACCCGGCCTACTGCAGCCAATTCTTTCCCGTTTAAGTCAGTACCGATATCCAATCGTTTTAAGAATGGTTTTACGTTAATTAGTTGGCTGACTGGGATCCGTTTGTCTAATTCAAACAAGCGTTTTACATCGTCAACACTTTGTAAGGATTGCTCGATTTCTTCCGCTTCTGCACTGGGTTTTAAATTTAAAGCTTGGATTTTTCCGATTTCAGTTCGGGTTTCTTTTGCTACTTGTTGTTGTATTTTCTCAAATTCTAAGGTTTGAAATATTTTAGGATTCAAAATGTATCCTCCTTCGATTGTTATCAGTAATGAATATAAAAGGCGTCTTAAGTAGGAAATAGGCCGTGATCAATTATCACAGCCATATCAC
>NZ_JBOEQF010000985.1:0-690 GCF_050689315.1 Aerococcus sp. L_32 | reverse complement strand
GCCGGAATTACAAAGCGGTTGTTCCGGATGGTGATGATTGCCTCACTTAAATAAGAAGCCTTATTAGACCGGATTATTTGGTCTAGTTTGACACGGATACCCGCTTCTTCGCGTTTGATTCCTTGTCTTAAGCCATGTAAAGTTGACGAGGCATTGTCATAAACTGACCCATCATCTGCAATTGCATTTTGCATCTTACGCATCAAATCCCGCATGTCAATAAAGTCATCTGCAATTGCATACAATTGCATTAATTCTATTTTTGCTTCTTTTAGTTTGCTAAAGAAGGTAGAAACTTCACCAGATGCCCGTAAGACCCGGCCTACTGCAGCCAATTCTTTCCCGTTTAAGTCAGCACCAATATCCAATCGTTTTAAGAATGGTTTTACGTTGATTAGTTGGCTGACTGGGATCCGTTTGTCTAATTCAAACAAGCGTTTTACATCGTCAACACTTTGTAAGGCTTGCTCGATTTCTTCCGCTTCTGCACTTGGTTTTAAATTTAAAGCTTGGATTTTTCCGATTTCAGTTCGGGTTTCTTTTGCTACTTGTTGTTGTATTTTCTCAAATTCTAGGGTTTGAAATATTTTAGGATTCAAAATGTGTCCTCCTTCGATTGTTATCAGTAATGAATATAAAAGGCGCCTTAAGTAGGAAATAGGCCGTGATCAATTATCACAGCCATATCAA
>NZ_JBOEQF010000984.1:0-690 GCF_050689315.1 Aerococcus sp. L_32 | reverse complement strand
ACATGTCTATTTTTAATTAGTTCGCACCCGAACCTTATAGTTCGCATACTAACTATTTTACTTAGAAATTCACCAATGTCAACGGATCAGGTCCAGAAAAATATGGATTTTTCCATGAAAACGTTTTTTATTTTCTGATAGCGTTTTCCCCATAACTTAGCCATTTTGCCAATAAAAAAGCTAGTATACTGAGCTACCCCATTGGAATAGCTGTCGCATACTAGCTTTGGAAAAAGAATTTACATTTATAACTTGGCAATATCGGTCCGGTAAGTCAGTGATGCGCCGCGAATCTGGCCCACATGCTTATAGGCTGCCTGGCGGGCGCTTTGAATGTCGTCTGCTAAGGCAACTGGCGTTAGGACACGGCCACCGTTTGTAATCAATTGCCCTGCTTCATCAGTTGTCGTCCCGTTATGGAAAATCAAGGCGTTTTCAGGTAAGGATTCAATCGCAACATGGTTGTCGTAAGCACCAGGATAGCCTTTTGAATATAAGACCACGCCGACTGCTGCTTGCTTTGACCAAATTAAATCTGTGGGTTTTAAAGTGCCAGCTAGGGTTTTTTCAAAAACTGTCAGCAAGTCACTTTCCAGTCTTGGTAGAAGGACTTCCGTCTCAGGATCCCCAAAGCGGACATTAAATTCCAAGACTTTCGCTTGGCCATCTTGAATCATAAAGCCAATAAAC
>NZ_JBOEQF010000983.1:0-691 GCF_050689315.1 Aerococcus sp. L_32 | reverse complement strand
GCCCCCATTATGCCACCTCCTCTGTCTCAAACGTGTCATCTTGATGGGTCGCTAAGTACCGTTTCTTCCGTAAATAAGCGACCACATAACCTCTTGGCCCAAAAATAATGGACAATAGCGAGACGATCGACATGACCACGATAATGGTTGGTCCGGTCGGCAAGTTTGAGATAGTTGATGACAAGTAGGTGCCGATACCAGCTGAGATCCCGCCCGATACAGCAGCCACCAGCAAGACGACTGGGAATCGTTTTGACCATTGTAGGCCGGTAATCGCTGGCGCAATCAACATGTTGGAGATAAGGATGGCGCCGACTGCTTTTAACCCGACAACGATCATGACGATGGCCATTAGGAGAATGACCCAGTTCAATACGTTGGCCTGGATTCCGACTGCTTTCGCGTAATTCGGGTCGAAGACAAAAATCTTGATTTGTCGGTAGCAAGCGATGAATATCGTTAAGGCAATCACTGAAGCGATGATGATTAACCAGACATCTGATTTCAGCAAAAAGGCTGCCTGCCCGAAAATATAGTGTTGGAGGCCTGCTTGTGATGCGTCACCAAACTGCGGATTGCCTTGGATATATGACTTCAGGGCCATCCCCAATCCAAAGAAAGAAGACAAGACTAAAGCCAGGGCCGAATTAAGGCTGACCAAGGAATGCTTATGGATCAACTCGATAAAGTA
>NZ_JBOEQF010000982.1:0-692 GCF_050689315.1 Aerococcus sp. L_32 | reverse complement strand
AGTTCTAAGACCTCTGGAATGGCATAGGCTGGGCCAATCCCCATATATTTTGGATCAACGCCAACAGCCTTAAAGCCAACAAAACGAGCAATTGGTTTAACCCCTAATTCTTTGACTTTATCGCCTGACATTAAGACAACAAAACTTGCACCATCAGAAATTTGTGAAGCTGTTCCTGCTGTCACAGTGCCATCTGCCTTAAAGATTGTTCGTAATTTTCCTAAAGTTTCCATTGAAGACTCTGGTCGAATCCCTTCATCTTGATCAAAGATTTTTTCTTCTACCTGTGGACCATGTTCGGTATAGCGCACTTTATGGGTAGTAACCGGTATAATCTCATCCTCAAAACGACCAGAAGTTTGTGCTTTGTGGGCCCGGCGATGACTTTCTACACCAAATGCATCCTGGTCTTCGCGACTAACCTTGTATTTACTTGCTACATTTTCAGCAGTTAACCCCATTGGATAAGACACACCCGAATCTTCTGTTTGTAAGGTTGGGTTATTCGTTGGTTCATTCCCACCCATCGGAACTGCACTCATAAACTCAACACCACCAGCTACTAGCACATCTGATTGACCAGCCATAATAGCATTAGCTGCTATAGCAATTGTTTGCAATCCCGATGAACAATAGCGGTTCACTGTTTGACCAGCAACTGTATAAGGTAACCCCGCCCGTAAGGCAATTGT
>NZ_JBOEQF010000981.1:0-693 GCF_050689315.1 Aerococcus sp. L_32 | reverse complement strand
TTATTCCCACTCGATTGTTGCAGGTGGCTTGCTCGTAATGTCTAAGACTACGCGGTTGATGTGTGCACATTCGTTTACGATACGTTTAGAAATGGTGTCTAATACGTCGTAAGGGATGCGTGCCCATTCAGATGTCATACCGTCGATTGAGGTTACGGCACGTATACCAATTGTGTATTCGTAAGTACGCTCGTCACCCATTACCCCTACTGATTTGAAACCAGGTAGGACTGTAAAGTATTGCCAGATGTCGCCTTCTAGACCTTGTTTTCTAATTTCATCACGTAAGATGAAGTCAGATTCACGAACGACTTCTAGTTTTTCAGGTGTTACTTCACCGATAATACGGATAGCTAAACCTGGCCCTGGGAACGGTTGGCGCCAAACGATTTTATCTGGCATACCTAGTTCTGTCCCTACTGCACGTACTTCATCTTTAAATAAGGTATTTAAAGGTTCGATCAATGAGAAAGTCATGTCTTCTGGTAAGCCACCAACGTTATGGTGAGACTTGATGGTTTGCGCTGTATCTGTACCTGACTCAATAACGTCTGTGTATAAAGTACCTTGCGCTAAATAATCAACGTCTTTAATTTTTTGCGCTTCGTCATCAAATACGTAAACAAATTCGTTACCGATAATTTTACGTTTACGTTCTGGGTCAGATACGCCTGCTAATTTGCTTAGGAAGCG
>NZ_JBOEQF010000980.1:0-694 GCF_050689315.1 Aerococcus sp. L_32 | reverse complement strand
CAAAAGGGCGGTAACAGCACTGTTATCGCCCTTTTTTACTACCTGTAGGTAATTCTTTTCCCAAATTCGTCTTAGAAAGGTCATATCAAAATGGTTTTCTTGTACACAAAAAATAGTGCTGGTGGAAATGATTGTGCATTTTCCACCAACACTATTTTATTTTGTACGATTATATGCGTATCGTTTATTAAGAATATCCCATTGAAACGTCCATTGGTGTTTCTTCTGAGAATTGACTATTGTATAAATCAGCGTAGAAGCCATCTGCTGCCATTAATTCATCATGGGTACCATGTTCAGTGATATTCCCTTGTTGCATAACTAGAATCAAGTCAGCGTCACGAATCGTTGATAAACGGTGGGCAATTACGAAGCTCGTTCTGCCTTCCATAATCTTATTCATAGCTTCTTGAATCAATTTTTCAAGACGGGTATCTACTGATGATGTCGCTTCATCCAAGATTAAGATATCTGGATCCGCAATCACGGCACGAGCGATAGTCATCAATTGTTTTTGTCCTAATGAAATATTGTTAGCTTCTTCATTGATTTCCATTTCATAACCGCCAGGTAGGGTATTGATGAAATGGTCAACGTTGGCAACTTCTGCTGCTTCTTGGACTTCATAGTCATTAGCATCTAACTTACCGAAACGAATATTTTCTAAGACAGTATCAGTGTATAACCAAGCATC
>NZ_JBOEQF010000979.1:0-697 GCF_050689315.1 Aerococcus sp. L_32 | reverse complement strand
ACCATAAAATGCTTGTATAGCTGGACGTCCTATTACATTCTTTTCCGCATACCTTTTGACTTGCAAATAGACGCTACTTATTCCTAAAGGATCCTAGTTAATTATCCCATCTATTCCACCATCATTAGACTGAGCAGTTACTTTAACATTACTATTTTTACTGCTATATCCCATCGTATCCATTAGCTTTACAACCAGCTGCTCAAAAAAGATAGGATCCGTTTCACGTAGTTTATTTAATAATTCTATTTCGACTTCATTATTTCTTTCATTAATAAATTTTTCTAAGATTTCTTAAGGTTTGTCTTCCCCAACTGTAGAACTGGAGCTTGCGTTAGCTTCAACATCAACTTAAAACTTATTTTCTGATCACTTAATTCTTAATTCAAGTTCTTCCATGTATGCTTTGCGCTCGGGTTGCGCTTGTAAAAACTCAGTTATTAATGAGTACGGCGATGGGTTTCGTCCACTAGTGCGGAACTTTCGTCCGGTAAATGCGGAGTAATCGTCCACTAAGTGCGGAACTTTCGTCCGGTAAATGCGGAGTAATCGTCCACTAAGTGCGGAAAGCATCATCCATTCTGCTAATTTATCGAAGAAACCATAAAATTAAAAGAACAGAGCCCATCATTATTATCTGAATACAGAAAAGACTCCCTAACAGCCTTTACAACTGTTAGGAAGCCTTTATTGAATC
>NZ_JBOEQF010000978.1:0-697 GCF_050689315.1 Aerococcus sp. L_32 | reverse complement strand
CCACCGAAGCTGGTACCGCCACCTCCACCAGATGATGAAGAAGCTGTTGCAGCGCTATGACCGTCTGAATAAGATCTGTTAAGCATTGAACCATAGTATGCGTAGTAGAAGAATGGTGCATCTGAGTAAGTTGAGATTTCAGCATATTCAGGATAAATCTTACGGAATTCTTCTTCCACTTCATCAGCAATACCAAAAGCACCCGCATAAATCATTAATTCATCCCATAAGGCAACTTCATTGGTTTGACGCTCATTTAGTAATGAGAAGTCTAACAGATAGTTTTTGAATTTCACGATATTATCGCGTAGTTCAAAGCCTTTATCTGTATAAGCGACACCTGCCACTTCATGGGCGATATCTAAGTCGCTTTTTTCACGACGTGATTTGGCTGTTAAGCCGACAAAAGTGTAGCCATTTTCTTCCAAATAATCTGATGAATAAGAATCTAAGGCTGCTTCATAGGCCTCAATTTTCTTGTAATTCTTTTCGATATATTTAGAGAAGGCTTTTTGTTCAACACGGCCGTCTTTTTGAGCAACACGTTGCATCAATTTAAACAATCGTGCTGATGGGCCGGTTGGCGCCTTGTCTGATTGAATATAGATAACGGCTTGATCTTTCGACCTTAGAAAGCCATCGATTTCTTCTTCACGGACGGTGATATAGCCGTTTTTAACCAGATATAAAATACCGG
>NZ_JBOEQF010000977.1:0-698 GCF_050689315.1 Aerococcus sp. L_32 | reverse complement strand
AGTAGCAGCGATTGAACGGGCTTATGTGGTCCGGTTTACTCAAATTTATGCGGTGGCAGTTCTGATTGCCTCGGTATTTCAAATTTACCGGTCAGTCATCTATTCTAATGTATATGGGGTGACCATGAGTCGGTATATGTTGATTCTCTTCTGCTCGATTTCAGCTGTTGGAGCGATTTTATACCTGATGAAAAATGAGTGGTTGCCGCTGGTGCTTGCGGCCGGTTTGTTTGTGGCTATGATGCCACCAGTTGATGCGATTTCTGTGTCAGTGACTAGCCAAGGGGAAATAGTCAATGATATTATAACTGACTATCCTGATTTGGTAACGGACGGCCAATTGCAATTAACCCCGGAAAATGTAGACCAGTTGGATGAAACGACGGCCCAGAAAATGAAGCAATCGCTGAGATATTTAGATAAGTACAATGAATTAGGGCGGGTGTCGTCAATACCAGAAGATTTTGATGTCTACCAGGACTTGCGGGCCTTTGACGGGATTCATACGGACGATGATTATGACTATGACTATTCAGATAGTTATTATTTCTCAGCCCACTTAAACTTTGACGAAGGGTCTTCAACTGCCTTTGCAAGTAGTAGTGGTGGCGGTGAATTGGTCTTATTGAATGCTTCCGATAGCCCGGTGACTTTCACTGCTTTAGGTAAAAATTTTAACCATGAAATGGTGGACGTGG
>NZ_JBOEQF010000976.1:0-698 GCF_050689315.1 Aerococcus sp. L_32 | reverse complement strand
ACGAACTAAGAATAAAGCCACGACAAAACCAAGGCCATAAGTCGCGTAGCCAAATTTGAAGAATTCAAAGGCAAAACTAAATACCGTTGTCCCAATGGCACCATAAACTAAAGTAGTCGTATCATAGCGTTCGTATTTGGTAACAAAGAAGCCCGCTTCAGTACCCAGTCCTTGAATTAAGCCAGAAAGTAAAACGCCAGCCCCAAAATATGACCCATATAGCATCTCGGCAAGGGCGGCAAAGACCTCACCTAACAAGGCACTACCCACTTTCGGGATCAACATACCCGCTACTGGCGCTGCAATCGTCCACATACCAAATAGGATTTCATTGGCAAATGGCGTTAAACCAAACGGTGTTAATAGGGACACTAAAATGGCATATAGGACACCAGCGCCCATAAATACGGCTCCAAATAAGAAAGCTAGAAATGCTAAAAAGATGACGTCGGGCAAGGCCCATTTAAATTTTTCCATCAAAAAAACCCCTTTTCCTATATTTTAAAAATAGAGGCATAAGGGGTGAGCAAAGGCGAATTCGCTTCTTGTTTTAAACACTTTAATAAACTATCCAGACACACTTGGTCCGATAGTTTCCGTATCATAAACATTTTTACATTTCCCTTCGCCAGTATTAACTGTGTCAGGTTCAATGGGTATAATCTCAGCTTTCGGCACCCCAAATGTCACTACTATAT
>NZ_JBOEQF010000975.1:0-699 GCF_050689315.1 Aerococcus sp. L_32 | reverse complement strand
AAACTCCTGGATTAGATATTCTTTAAACGGAGGATACGAGCCACAAATTCCAAATGCTACAGGTCTCACGATCCAAGAATTAGATAATGGGAACTTCCTGTTTAAAGTGAGGCTATTCGATGGTAAGGATTACAAAATCCTTTTACCTTTAGTAAAGAAGGGTAAATAACAATGAAGAAAAGTGGGTTTGTCTTATTTACCGCATTAATGTATATGTCGATCCTAACCTTCATCTATTTAGTTAACTTAAATATGTACAGTAGCCAAGTTAAAATGAATGAAGAAATTAACATATCCTATCAAGCACAAATCATGTCTCGCCTGGCGGTGGAGAAAGTGATCGCTGAGAAGGAGAAAGTAGTGACTAGCCAAATAAGTTCAAAGAATCAGCCGCCAGAGCCGTCAGATAGTAAAGAATTGGATACTTCCCATTCTAAAGAAGAAAGTGATGTAAAAACTTTGCCGGATGAAAGCAGTGTAATCATAAATAATCCTGATCAAGCTAGTGTTTCAGAGATTCAGCCAGATGCTACCGCTGGATCGAGCAATCAAGAGGATATAGAAAATAACGAAGCAGCTGTTAATTCAGCAACTTCAGATCAAGTAAAAGAAGTAGCGGCTGCCACTCAATCGTCAATACCATGGACAGATGGCAATTGGACTATGACCTTTAACCAGGGACATGTGTCAGTTGAATTA
>NZ_JBOEQF010000974.1:0-699 GCF_050689315.1 Aerococcus sp. L_32 | reverse complement strand
GAACTCCTGGATTAGATATTCTTTAAACGGAGGATACGAGCCACAAATTCCAAACGCTACAGGTCTCACGATCCAAGAATTAGATAATGGGAACTTCCTGTTTAAAGTGAGGCTATTCGATGGTAAGGATTATAAAATCCTTTTACCTTTAGTAAAGAAGGGTAAATAATAATGAAGAAAAGTGGTTTTGTCTTATTTACCGCATTAATGTATATGTCGATCCTAACCTTCATCTATTTAGTTAACTTAAATATGTACAGTAGCCAAGTTAAAATGAATGAAGAAATTAAAATATCCTATCACGCACAAATCATGTCTCGCCTGGCGGTGGAGAAAGTGATCGCTGAGAAGGAGAAAGTAGTGACTAGCCAAATAAGTTCAAAGGATCAGCCGTCAGAGCCTTCAGATAGTAAAGAATTGGATACATCCCATTCTAAAGAAGAAAGTGATGTAAAACCTTTGCCGAATGAAAGCAGTGTAATCATAAATAATCCTGATCAAGCTAGTGTTTCAGAGATTCAGCCAGATGCTACCGTTGGATCGAGCAATCAAGAGGATATAGAAAATAACGAAGCAGCTGTTAATTCAGCAACTTCAGATCAAGTAAATGAAGTAGTGGCTGCCACTCAATCGTCAATACCATGGACAGATGGCAATTGGACTATGACCTTTAACCAGGGACATGTGTCAGTTGAATTT
>NZ_JBOEQF010000973.1:0-699 GCF_050689315.1 Aerococcus sp. L_32 | reverse complement strand
CTGAACTAAAGGTAAACGACGATTATGCAAATACTGTATAAGTTGTCATAGTTTCGCCTTTTTTTGCATGAAAAAAGGAGGCCCGCACTTAAGCTGACACCTCCTCTTTATACAAGTAGATTCAAATTATCCAGTTTAACTCATTTTTATAATTACTTCTGCGGTTTCATATGCATCGGTTTGACGAACATCCAGTAGGTAATTCGACGCTTCCTCGTATAAAGGAATTCGTCGTTCATACTTGGCAGCCATCTGACTTTTACTATTAGCATTGACTAAGGGGCGGTCATTGTTACCGTGACCACCACGATTAATCCGTTGCCACGAGGTTTCAAAGGTATCTTGTAAGTAGAAAACCTTATCTTGTTGGGCTAGCAGTTGGCGGCACTCAGCCGTTTCCACAATACCACCACCGGTTGAAATCACTAGAGCAGCATTTTCTTCAGCCTGTAGTAATTCCGTCAAGATTTGAAACTCCAATAATCTAAAACCTGATTCTCCAATTTGATCAAAGATTTCTGCAATCGTCTGACCTCGACGGGCCTCGATATAGAAGTCCATGTCCACAAATGGGACCCCTAACTTGTTGGCCAAAATGCGCCCGACTGTTGACTTTCCGACACCCATAAATCCTGTTAATATGATTGGCATCCTTTGATCGACCTTCCATTTCCAATTGGGTGACTTACGCGCTTAAAG
>NZ_JBOEQF010000972.1:0-700 GCF_050689315.1 Aerococcus sp. L_32 | reverse complement strand
TATCATCTTTATTGATGAGATTGATGCTGTTGGTCGTCGTCGTGGTGCTGGTCCAGGATCAGGTCATGATGAACGTGAGCAAACATTAAACCAATTGTTGGTTGAGATGGATGGTTTCTCTGAAAAAGATAATGTTATCGTGATTGCGGCAACTAACCGTTCTGACGTATTGGACCCAGCTTTACTACGTCCAGGCCGTTTTGATAGACAGGTATTAGTTGGTCGTCCAGATGTTAAGGGACGTGAAGCAATCTTGAAAGTACATGCCCGTAACAAGCCGTTCGGCCCAGGTGTGGACTTGAAGGTATTAGCGCAACAAACGCCTGGATTTACTGGTGCTGAACTTGAAAACTTATTAAACGAGGCGGCTTTAGTGGCAGCTCGTGTAGATAAGAAACAAATTGATATGATTGATATTGATGAAGCGCAAGACCGCGTGATTGCTGGTCCGGCTAAGAAAGATCGCGTGATTTCTAAGGTTGAACGTCGTATGGTTGCTTACCACGAGGCTGGTCATACCATTGCTGGTTTAGTCCTAAGCGACGCCCGTGTAGTTCACAAGGTGACAATTGTACCGCGTGGTAAAGCTGGTGGTTATGCGATTATGCTTCCTCGTGAAGACCAAAACCTTTACACAACCAAAGACTTGCGTGAACAAGTTATTGGTTTACTAGGTGGACGTGCCGCTGAACAATTAATA
>NZ_JBOEQF010000971.1:0-700 GCF_050689315.1 Aerococcus sp. L_32 | reverse complement strand
GATTATCTTTATTGATGAGATTGATGCTGTTGGTCGTCGTCGTGGTGCTGGTCCAGGATCAGGTCATGATGAACGTGAGCAAACATTAAACCAATTGCTGGTTGAGATGGATGGTTTCTCTGAAAAAGATAATGTTATCGTGATTGCAGCAACTAACCGTTCTGACGTATTGGACCCAGCTTTACTACGTCCAGGCCGTTTTGATAGACAGGTATTAGTTGGTCGTCCAGATGTTAAAGGACGTGAAGCAATCTTGAAAGTACATGCCCGTAACAAGCCATTCGGCCCAGGGGTAGACTTGAAAGTTCTTGCTCAACAAACCCCAGGATTTACTGGTGCTGAACTTGAAAACTTATTAAACGAGGCGGCTTTAGTGGCAGCTCGTGTAGATAAGAAACAAATTGATATGATTGATATCGATGAAGCGCAAGATCGCGTGATTGCTGGTCCGGCTAAGAAAGATCGCGTGATTTCTAAGGTTGAACGTCGCATGGTTGCTTACCACGAGGCTGGTCATACCATTGCCGGTTTAGTCCTGAGCGACGCCCGTGTAGTCCACAAGGTGACAATTGTACCGCGTGGTAAAGCTGGTGGTTATGCGATTATGCTTCCTCGTGAAGACCAAAACCTTTACACAACGAAAGACTTGCGTGAACAAGTTATTGGTTTACTAGGTGGACGTGCCGCTGAACAATTAATC
>NZ_JBOEQF010000970.1:0-701 GCF_050689315.1 Aerococcus sp. L_32 | reverse complement strand
TCTAAGTCCCCTGAAAAAACGATAGTCTTATTAAATAAGGGATGCATAGGATTAAAGTCACTTGTTTCTGCCTTTAAGTCCTCCACTTTAATTTGTTTTGGATAGGAACGGCGGTAGAAATCATTCTTGAAGTCTTGCTCACTTTGATAGACTTGCTTAGCTTGGTTGAAAAGTTGGTTGTACACTTCTACCGTAATATAGCAGTCTGTTAATCCCCGGTGAGCGCCCTCGTAAGAAATGCCGTAGAATTGGGTCATAGTCCCCAATTTATGGTTGGGTGTTCCTGTTACTAATTTTCGGGCGATGGTTAGCACGTCCAGGTAGTCATTTCTCACGGGGAAATTATAAAGGTTTACTGCGGTATCATAAATAAAGCTTAAGTCGAAGTTGACGTTGTAACCTAAAATGATATCTTCTTGGATGAAATCTAAGAATTCGGGCATAGCCTGTTCAATTGGTGGCGCGGTCATGACCATATGATTGGATATGCCGGTTAAATTGGTGATGAATCCTGAAATTGGTCGGTTGGGTTGGACCAAGGTTGAAAAAGTCCGGTCAATCTGGTGGTCACGAATCCGAATAGCTGATAATTCTAAAATTTCATCGTTACTTGGTTTTAAACCGGTTGTTTCGATATCAATCATGACATAATCTTTTGGAAAACCGATGATTGACTTGCCCATATGCGGTCGTTGTTGACC
>NZ_JBOEQF010000969.1:0-702 GCF_050689315.1 Aerococcus sp. L_32 | reverse complement strand
AGTGAAACTCCGTTCGTTGGAAATTTTTTGTCGATTCATTGTCTTTATTTTAGCACAGGTCAGTCTAATCGTTTTAGGAAATGGTAGGTAAGGTAAAGCTACTGCATCAAGTAATATGACTAAATCACTTTATCCGTACATTTTACCAATCAAAAACCGAACAGGTGTGCTATAATTGACGCTAGTTGAAAATGAAGTTTTCATTTAGGTTAGCCACATCATGTGGTATCATGGAGAGTGAAAAAGCGTAGATATTGCGTTTTAACTGAAATGATCCGATAGCCAAATAGGCTTTGGCTAAACAGGTATAGGATGACTAGTAGAAAGTAGGTGTGGGAACGTGGATGAACATCATGTAGCAGAAGAAATTACTGCATTGAAGAGTGATTTGCAGGGGATGATTGAAAAAATTGATGCTATCAATGAGGAATGGGACAAATTATTGATTTCTTCCCATAACTTGAAAATGGAAAATTTTTATTTACGTGAACGGGTACAAGAGTTAACGGAATTAAACGATAGTTTATCGCAAAATACTGCGAAAACAGATGAACCTGCTGACGAGGATACGCCACAGGTGATGTCAAAAGCCCGTCAAAATCTTATGAATATCTACGAAGATGGCTTCCATATTTGTAATATTTCCTACGGTCAACGCCGAGGAAATGACGAACAGTGCATGTTCTGTTTAGATATTCTGTA
>NZ_JBOEQF010000968.1:0-703 GCF_050689315.1 Aerococcus sp. L_32 | reverse complement strand
AAGTTTGACTTTCGTAGCCCGATATTACGGCTATCGTTAAATAACAATTAGGGGGGTTGTGGCTTTGATGTCACGGCCCTCTTCTTCTAGAATCCCCTATCTAACTCCCTGCAGAAATAGTCTTTTACTTATCGGGAAATATTATTTCGGATTTGCTGAAATTGCGTTATACTAAACCTAAGATAAATTTAATTTTAGTTGTTACTGAAGTACATGAAAATCGAAAGGACACAATAGTTATGAAAGAACGAATTGGTTTGATTGATATAGGTTCAAACTCTATTCGCCTTGTTGTCTTTCAAGTCGAAGATAATTTAGCCATGCGAGAAATTCAAAACATCAAAATTCCCGCACGGATTTTTCAATATATTAATGATGATCACGAAATGTCACAGGATGGTATTGACACCCTAGCCCGGATAATTGGCGCCTTTGCAAAAGAAGCGGCTATATTAAAAGCTGACCGCATCTTGCCAAAAGCAACTGCAGCCATCCGACAATCAAAAAATAAAGATGACATCATCAATCAAGTGAAGAAAAAAACTGGTGTCACCATTGAATTAGTGCCAGAAGAAATGGAAGCTTACTACGGATTCTCTGCAGTCGTTCACTCTATGAGTGATTCTGACGGTGTATCCATTGATATCGGTGGTGGCTCAACAGAAATCACAGTCTTTAAGGACAAGAAATTGGTTGAAGCCTA
>NZ_JBOEQF010000967.1:0-703 GCF_050689315.1 Aerococcus sp. L_32 | reverse complement strand
AATATTACACTAATATTACAAATATTAAATAATAACATCAACACAAATTAAGTCTTTCTTAATAAAATTATTTTAGATAGAATTTAGGTTGTGAAAGTTTAGTTTTTTTGACAATTAAAAAATTACAAGGGGGAGTATAATTGGTTATTGAGGAGAATAAAGTAGGGTCGCGCAAATCAATTGCGTCAATTTCCAAAAAATCAGCAACTTTAGGGGCTATCGTTTTAGGGTCTGCTTTTGCTGTATCATGTTTAAGTGCAAATATCGATATGCCAACAATAAAAGCGAGCGAAGGGACGACGGTTACTTTTGCATCAACCAATAATGCTTTCTTAGATAGCATCATTCCAGATGCCTATAAGCTAGCAAATGATAACGACCTATATGCATCAGTAATGATTGCTCAAGCGATTTTAGAGTCTAACTGGGGTGTATCAGGTCTATCAGCAGCACCATACTACAACTTATTCGGGATTAAAGGGACTTATAACGGCGAGGGTGTAACTTTCTACACACTTGAAGATGATGGTTCTGGTAACTACTACCAAATCAGAGATTCATTCCGCGATTACCCATCATACAAAGAGTCATTAAATGACTACGCGAATAAAATGGTTAATGGTGTTTCTTGGGATTCTGAATTTTATTCAGGTACTTGGAAATCAAATACAAGTTCATACACAGATGCGACTGCTGCCTTAAC
>NZ_JBOEQF010000966.1:0-704 GCF_050689315.1 Aerococcus sp. L_32 | reverse complement strand
AAACTATAAGTATGCGAAGAAAAACCATGCATAAATCGATAAGAAGATGGGATACCACGGTCACTCATTGTAATCGTCACTTGATGCAGTGATTCTGGTAGTGATGTCCAAAAGTCCCAATTCGTATTAGAACTACGCATATTTGTTTTTGGATCACGTTTAATTGCACGGTTCAAATCAATAAAGTGTTTTGGATCTCGCAGGAAAAAGACTGGTGTGTTATTCCCGACCATATCCCAGTTACCTTCTTCTGTGTAGAATTTAAGTGCAAAACCGCGAATATCACGCTCAGCATCCGCACCACCGCGTTCAGCTGCTACCTCAGAAAATCGTGCAAACATTTCTGTCTGTTTACCTACTTCAGAGAAAACCTTCGCTTTAGTATATTTTGTTACATCATTTGTTACCGTAAATGTACCAAATGCACCAGAACCTTTTGCATGCATACGTCTTTCTGGAATAACTTCCCGAGAGAAATTCGCTAGCTTTTCTTGTAGCCAAGTATCTTGTAATACGCTTGGTCCACGACGGCCAGCTGTCATAGTATCATCATTGTTAATCACTGGTGCCCCTTCATCAGTATGCATTGCAGGGTTACCAGGGACCACTTGGTTTCGACTTACACTATTTTTTACTAGTCCGTTTTTAGACATTGGATTATTCAAAATAAAACCTCCTATTTTTGTTCCTTTAAGGGTAACACT
>NZ_JBOEQF010000965.1:0-704 GCF_050689315.1 Aerococcus sp. L_32 | reverse complement strand
CTGTGATCACCCAACCTTCTTCATCTGTGATGTTTAAATCAGCAAATGCTTCGGTATTTGGAATCAAACCAACATAAATGAAGACACCATCTGTATCCACGTCAGTGATTTCACCAGTTTTAACGTTTTCAACGGCTAAACCAGTGACTTTCATGTCGTCCCCTTTGATTTCTTTGACAACTGTATCCCAGGTGAAATCAACCTTATCGTTAGACATAGCACGGTCTTGTAAGATTTTTTGAGCACGTAATTCGTCACGACGGTGAACGATATTCACGTTTTTACCAAATTGGGTTAAGTAAGTCCCTTCTTCAACGGCTGAGTCGCCCCCACCGATTACACGAAGGTCTTTATCACGGAAGAAAGCCCCGTCACAAACCGCACAGTAAGAAACACCGCGGCCTGAATATTTATCTTCACCTGGCACACCCAATTTACGGTGAACAGAACCAGTTGCGATAATGATCGCTTTAGCTTGGTAAGTTTTACCCATATCTGTTTCCAGTAAATGCGCCCCTTCATTCGGCGTTACTTTAGTGACCGTCCCAAATTCGTGGACCACACCAAATTGCATTGCCCCTTCATACATTTCATTGGCCAAGTCTGGTCCTTGGATGTTTTTGAAACCAGGGTAATTTTCAACATCCGCTGTATTGACCAATTCGCCCCCAGGGATTCCACGTTCTAATAATGCTACGGACAAA
>NZ_JBOEQF010000964.1:0-704 GCF_050689315.1 Aerococcus sp. L_32 | reverse complement strand
TTGTGATCACCCAACCTTCTTCATCTGTGATGTTTAAATCAGCAAATGCTTCGGTATTTGGAATCAAACCAACATAAATGAAGACACCATCTGTATCCACGTCAGTAATTTCACCAGTTTTAACGTTTTCAACGGCTAAACCAGTGACTTTCATGTCGTCTCCTTTGATTTCTTTGACAACTGTATCCCATGTGAAATCAACCTTATCGTTAGACATAGCACGGTCTTGTAAGATTTTTTGAGCCCGTAATTCGTCACGACGGTGAACGATATTCACGTTTTTACCAAATTGCGTTAAGTAAGTCCCTTCTTCAACAGCTGAGTCACCTCCACCGATTACACGAAGGTCTTTATCACGGAAGAAAGCCCCGTCACAAACCGCACAGTAAGAAACACCGCGGCCTGAGTATTTATCTTCACCTGGCACACCCAATTTACGGTGAACAGAACCAGTTGCGATAATGATCGCTTTAGCTTGGTAAGTTTTACCCATATCTGTTTCCAGTAAATGCGCCCTTTCATTCGGCGTTACTTTAGTGACCGTCCCAAATTCGTGGACCACACCAAATTGCATTGCCCCTTCATACATTTCATTAGCCAAGTCTGGTCCTTGGATGTTTTTGAAACCAGGGTAATTTTCGACATCCGCTGTATTGACCAATTCGCCCCCAGGGATTCCACGTTCTAATAATGCTACGGACAAG
>NZ_JBOEQF010000963.1:0-705 GCF_050689315.1 Aerococcus sp. L_32 | reverse complement strand
TAATAAAATGGTGATTCATATTGGTGGTGTGTATGGCGATAAAGACGCCGCAATTCAACGGTTTATTCAAGTAGCTAATAGCCTTTCTAGTAAGATTCGTCGTCATTTAATCATCGAAAATGATGAACGCTTATTTAATATTGAAGATGTCTTATATATTAGTCAACTCACTCACTTACCTGTTGTATTTGATAACCTACATTTCAATATATTAAAACCTGAAAATAGCCGCAGTATGAAAACCTATATTGAATTAGCCGGTCAAACTTGGACTACTAATGATGGTAGACAGGCTATACACTATAGCCAACAAGCGCTATGTAAAAAACCGGGTGCGCATACTAATACGACCGCACTTAACCCTTTTATCCATTTCATTCAAAATGAATTAAGTGGCCCTATTGATATCATGTTAGAAGTAAAAGATAAAAATCGTTCTGCAGAAAAAATCCAATTATATCTTGACCAAGATATTGGGGCTGCCGAAAAGTTATGGGCACGTTATAAATATGACGTGATGGCAAAGTCTTTAAGTATTTATCAAGCCATTAGAAACCTTTTAAAAGATAAAGAGAACACTGATTTTGAAGCCTTTATCCAATATCTTGAAACTGCTGAAAACTTACCAGAAGATATCGGTAATGAAATAAATGCTGGACAACATATTTGGGGATACTTTAAAAACCAAGCCACCGATACTGAGCG
>NZ_JBOEQF010000962.1:0-705 GCF_050689315.1 Aerococcus sp. L_32 | reverse complement strand
AAGGCTTCAACCAATTCCTTGTCCTTAAAGACTGTGATTTCTGTTGAGCCACCACCGATATCAATGGATACACCGTCAGAATCACTCATAGAGTGAACGACTGCAGAGAATCCGTAGTAGGCTTCCATTTCTTCTGGCACTAATTCAATGGTGACACCGGTTTTTTTCTTCACTTGATTGATGATGTCATCTTTATTCGCAGACTGTCTAATAGCTGCAGTAGCTTTAGGTAAGATACGGTCAGCTTTTAAAATGGCCGCTTCTTTGGCAAAAGCACCAATAATCCGTGCTAGGGTATCAATACCTTCTTGTGACATTTCGTGATTAGCATTTATATATTGAAAAATCCGTGCGGGAATTTTAATGTTTTGAATTTCTCGCATGGCTAAATTATCTTCGACTTGAAAGACAACAAGGCGAATAGAGTTTGAACCTATATCAATCAAACCAATTCGTTCTTTCATAACTATTGTGTCCTTTCGTTTTTCATGTGCTTCAGTAACAACTAAAATTAAATTTATCTTAAGCTTAGTATAACGCAATTTCAGCAAATCCGAAATAATATTTCCCGATAAGT
The DNA here is from genome assembly GCF_050689315.1 of Aerococcus sp. L_32. Classification (NCBI taxonomy): domain Bacteria; kingdom Bacillati; phylum Bacillota; class Bacilli; order Lactobacillales; family Aerococcaceae; genus Aerococcus; species Aerococcus sp. L_32. The sequence goes on along the minus strand of NZ_JBOEQF010000962.1, from coordinate 128 downwards.
AAAAGACTATTTCTACAAGTAAATTAGATAGGGGATTCTAGAAAAAGAGGGCTGTGACATCAAAGCCACTAGCCCCCCTAATTGTTATTTAACGATAGCCGTAATATCGGGCTACGAAAGTCAAACTC
>NZ_JBOEQF010000961.1:0-705 GCF_050689315.1 Aerococcus sp. L_32 | reverse complement strand
TCGGGTTCGTCTTAGGTGGCGGTTTGATTTCTTGGTGGCAAGGATTTCCCAACCGAATCAAGACCATGGCCTTGGGTTCCTTTATCTTGGCGGCCTGCACCTTGGGATTAGGTTCGACCAGCAACTTTTGGTTGTATGTCGTCCTGATGGTCATTACAGGGATTGCCGTCCCTTTATTCAATACCCCATCTATGGTTTTGATTCAAGACCATGTGGAAGAAGCCTATCTAGGTCGGGTGTTTGGGGTCATGTCTATGATCAACACCGCCATGATGCCTTTAGGAATGGCCTTGTTTGGCCCCTTAGCTGATTTTATGCCCATTTCTTATATCCTATTATTCGCAGGATTTGCCTTAGTCATCCTGTCATTTGGCTTCCTGCGCAATAAAGCTTTGTTAGAAGCAGGGAAACCAATAGCTAAAGTGAAATAAAGCAAGGTGTGACAAAAGTTGTTTAGACTAGACGCGATGGACCAAAAGCCAAACCATTACTGCTAAGTAATTGGCGTATTTTGGGAAGTGTCGGAAGAGTTTGACTTTTTGAAACCCAATTATAAGCGAGGTTTCATAAGTAAAAGAGGTCGAAACGAATGTTACGACCTCCACGTATACAAGAGTAGCGATTTGCTGCTCTTTTTTATTTGAAAAATGACTTAGTGGTTTTTACGCTGAAATAGCTTGTATAGGTCATTCGTGGCAATCACTA
>NZ_JBOEQF010000960.1:0-708 GCF_050689315.1 Aerococcus sp. L_32 | reverse complement strand
CGTAAACCAGATACTAAATACCACAAAACGTTGCAAGATTTGGATGCCTTACATGACATTCAAGTAACAATTATGAACCAAGCATTACCATTATTGAAAAAGGGTGGCGTGATTACCTACTCTACATGTACAATTACAAGAGAAGAAAATGAAGATGTGGTCAAAGCCATTTTAGACCAACATCCTGACCTAACATTGAAGTCATTTAAACATTGGCGAGATAATCTTGATCAGTCAATAGGTGCAGATGGAACAATTGAAATCCTACCGCATACCTATATGTCTGACGGTTTCTTTATCGCCAGCTTTGAAAAAAACTAGCGAAGGAAAGTGAGCATACATGGAAATCGCAAGCAAAACTGATGTCGGTGTCGAACGAAAACAAAACCAAGACCAAGTAGGCGTTTTTTACAACCAAGACCAAGCAGCAATCTTATTGCTTTGTGACGGGATGGGTGGCCACAACGCGGGAGACGTGGCTTCAGAAATGGCTATTTATCATGTAGGAAATGCTTGGGAAGGCACTGAAAACATGACGGACGCCAATATCATTTCTGAATGGTTGACTGATCAAATCAAGGAGGCCAATGCCCATATATTTGAAAAAGCCAACCAATACCATGATTTATCAGGTATGGGTACAACAATCGTCGCAGCTGTACCATTAGAAGATTTGGCACAAGTGGTTTTAGCCCATGTAGGGGATTC
>NZ_JBOEQF010000959.1:0-709 GCF_050689315.1 Aerococcus sp. L_32 | reverse complement strand
GGTTAATAGAAACAAAGAAAGTCGTCCTTGAAAAAGGGCGACTTTTTTTGTTAGCGCTAAATATATTAGCCAACGGATATTAGAGCTAGCTTTATCGATCAAACTGTAGCGCAATTGTATAATTATTACACACTACTTTTAAAAAAGAACACCCAACCAGTATCGTGAGAAAATAACTGCGCTTTCCTAGCATGCCTTCGCAGTGGTTCTGGATAGCCTGGCACATATCATTCTATTTTGGACTTTAGCCTTACAGAATGAATAGCCAGACAAGCCCTTAGGCCACGGCTAAGGGCGGTTCCACTGCATCTAAGGCAATGATAGTGAAAGCATAAGCCTACAGATTATGGAAATTCTTTAGGACATGTTTTTATTCCGAAGTGTCGTCTAGTTTTCACGCATAATATCAACACTTGTGGTTCGTTGGTCAAAGTGCTTGCCGACTGTGATGATGTGGTCCAGGTTTTCGTCATAGTCTTTGGCAAAGACTATGGCGTAAAGCAAGTTAAGTAGGTAAATGATCGAGGTATTAGAGGTGAAGTTACCGATTTTGGAGTACAATTTTTCCCGAGTCGTAATATTCAACCGGCAATCACTCATCTGTGAAATCGTGTTGTCCCCAATGCTGGTCAGGCTGATAATAGGCACTTCCTTATGCTTCAATATTTCCATGCATTTAATTAATCCAGCATTCTCTCCAGAATAAGAG
>NZ_JBOEQF010000958.1:0-711 GCF_050689315.1 Aerococcus sp. L_32 | reverse complement strand
TAATATGTCTCGTGAAGAAGCCATGCAATCTAGTTTGAATAAGGGGGCTATTTTAGGTAAATCAGTCACCCTTAAGACAGAATACCTTATTGTCTCACAATCTGATTTAAATAAGCAGAAGAAAACAAGTAAATTTAAAAAAGCTGAAGAATACGCTAATCGCGGCGAAAAAATTAAAATTATTTCGGAAAAAATCTTCAAACAACTCCTGGAAATGGAGTAGGCTTAACGCAACGAGGATGCAAAAAGAGCTGTGACATCATCACAGCTCTTGATTCAAAAGTTTAGCCTTTAGGACCATGCCGTTGAATAATATCATCGTATTTTTCAACCAGTTCATGACCGCGTTCAGTTGTTTGATAAGCAAACATAGGCATTTGCGGTGCTAAATCTTCCTCATTGATTTGATCTTGCACATATTTCACCAATTCATCTTTCTTCATAGAAGAATAGCCCGATAAGCCAGCATTTTTAAGGATTTTTTTCAAAGTCCCGGCATTCACTAAGTACAAAGTTTCCTTGGCTGACATTTGGTATGCTAGACCTTCTTCAATAAGATTGTCCAAGGCATCTAAGGCATGAATGCCGTAAATATACTCAAAATAGCGAGGGATAGCTGATTCAGTTGAAAAAGTCCCCAAATCAAGACGCCATAATAAAATAATGTGACCAGGTAATAAGCCTTCTTCCGTCCGTTCCATATTTCGTTTT
>NZ_JBOEQF010000957.1:0-711 GCF_050689315.1 Aerococcus sp. L_32 | reverse complement strand
TAAACGAAATATGGTACGCACAGAAGAAGGCTTATTACCTGGTCACATTATTTTATTATGGCGTCTTGATTTGGGGACTTTTTCAACTGAATCAGCTATCCCTCGCTATTTCGAGTACATTTACGGCATTCATGCCTTAGATGCCTTGGATAAATTTATTGAAGAAGGTCTAGCTTACCAAATGTCAGCCAAGGAAACTTTGTACTTAGTGAATGCCGGGACTTTGAAAAAAATCCTTAAAAATGCTGGCTTATCGGGCTATTCTTCTATGAAAAAAGATGAGTTGGTGAAATATGTGCAAGATCAAATCAGTGAAGAAGATTTAGTACCGCAAATGCCTATGATTGCTTATCAAACAACCGAACACGGTCATGAACTGGTTGAAAAATACGATGATATTATTCAGCGTCATGGACCCAAAGGCTAAACTTTTGAATCAAGAGCTGTGAGGATGTCACAGCTCTTTTTGCATCCTCGTTGCGTTAAGCCTACTCCATTTCCAAGAGTTGTTTGAAGATTTTTTCCGAAATAATTTTAATTTTTTCGCCACGGTTGGCGTATTCTTCAGCTTTTTTAAATTTACTGGTTTTCTTCTGCTTATTTAAATCAGATTGTGAGACAATAAGGTAGTCTGTCTTAAGGGTCACTGATTTACCTAAAATAGCCCCCTTATTCAAACTAGTTTGCATGGCTTCTTCACGAGACATATTG
>NZ_JBOEQF010000956.1:0-712 GCF_050689315.1 Aerococcus sp. L_32 | reverse complement strand
TGGAGGTCACTAATAAAATGTTCTGTGGCTTTAGGTAATTCCATAATCGCTTCTAGATTAATGATTTCTGTTGTTACTGAGGCAATATCTGGAAATTGCTCAGATAATAATAATAAATAACGTTCATTGTAGTCCATCACTACTTCACTCACTTTCTTTCAACCATCATACCATGTCTCGCAGAAGATAAAAATTGCAATATTACTATTTCTAACAAATTCATGAGATTTTTTCAAAAAATTGGCTATTTAAGTCCTTCTTAATTTGCTTTTATAATTATATTAAATAATCTATTAACTTGCTATCATTAACTAATGACAAAATAGCAAAAAAGCATACCCATAAACTTTGCAGTTTTTCACATAGGTATGCTTCCTGATTAAATTTTCAATGCTCGTTGCGCTTCTCGTTTCATATCTTTCTCTTTTAAAGCACGACGCTTATCATATTTTTTCTTACCCTCAGCTACGCCTAATAGCACTTTTGCGTAACCGCGTTTAATATAAACTTTTAGTGGTACTAGGGTATGACCTTCCCTTTGTGTCTCTTTTAGTAACTTATTAATTTCAGCCTTCTTCAATAAAAGTTTACGTGGGCGTAGTGGGTCATGGTTAAACATGTTCCCCTGCTCAAATTCGGAAATATGGACATTGTACATCCAGACTTCTCCGCGATCGATTCTTGCGAACCCATCTTTTAAATTCAAGCGTGA
>NZ_JBOEQF010000955.1:0-712 GCF_050689315.1 Aerococcus sp. L_32 | reverse complement strand
ATACCAGAAATTGCTGAAATCATTACGAAGCTAGACGAAATCATCAAAGATCAATTCCCGGATAATGAAGCAGTTCACATCATTGATGAATGGGGTACTGTGCATATGGCATCGATTGCGATTCACTTTGGATTCTCAATCAACGGGGTTGCCGCTTTACATACAGAAATATTGAAAAATAACGAGTTAAACCATTTTTATGAGATTTACCCTGAAAAATTCTCAAATAAAACAAACGGGATTACTTTCCGTCGTTGGTTAATGGCATCTAACCCGTTGTTAACAAACTTTATTGATGAACACATTGGAACAAAATGGCGTGAAGATGCTGACTTAACAGACTTATTAGCATTCGAAAATGATGATAAGGTATTAGATGAGTTACGTCGCATTAAGAAAGAAAATAAAAATGCCTTGGCAGACCACTTGCAGCGCACACGTGATATTAATATTGACCGTCATTCAATTGTAGATGTTCAAATTAAACGTATTCATGAGTACAAGCGCCAACAAATGTTGGCCCTATACATCATCTACAAATATCATGAAATTAAAGCAGGGAACATTCCTGGAACGCCAATTACCATTATTTTCGGTGGTAAAGCAGCACCAGCATACACAATTGCTAAAGATATTATTCATTTAATTCTGTCACTATCAGAGTTAATCGAAAACGACTTAGATGTGGCACCACACTTGAAAGTAGTATTCA
>NZ_JBOEQF010000954.1:0-712 GCF_050689315.1 Aerococcus sp. L_32 | reverse complement strand
CGAATACCACTTTCAAGTGTGGTGCCACGTCTAAGTCATTTTCAATTAATTCTGATAATGACAAGATTAAATGAATAATATCTTTAGCAATCGTATAGGCTGGCGCTGCTTTACCACCGAAAATAATGGTAATTGGCGTTCCAGGAATGTTCCCTGCTTTAATTTCGTGGTATTTGTAGATGATGTATAAGGCCAGCATTTGTTGACGTTTATATTCATGAATACGTTTAATTTGAACATCTACAATTGAATGACGGTCAATGTTAATGTCACGTGTACGTTGCAAGTGGTCTGCCAAGGCATTTTTATTTTCTCTCTTAATGTGACGTAATTCATCTAATACCTTGTCATCATTTTCGAATGCTAATAAGTCTGTTAAGTCAGCATCTTCACGCCATTTTGTCCCAATGTGTTCATCAATAAAGTTTGTTAACGACGGGTTACATGCCATTAACCAACGACGGAAAGTAATCCCGTTTGTTTTATTTGAGAATTTTTCAGGATAAATCTCATAAAAATGGTTTAACTCGTTATTTTTCAATATTTCTGTATGTAAAGCGGCAACCCCATTAGTCGAGAATCCAAAATGAATCGCAATCGATGCCATATGAACTGTACCCCATTTGTCAATAATTTGCACCGCTGGTTTATCCGGAAATTCATCTTTAATGATTTCGTCTAGCTTCGTAATGATTTCAGCAATTTCTGGTAC
>NZ_JBOEQF010000953.1:0-715 GCF_050689315.1 Aerococcus sp. L_32 | reverse complement strand
TAGGAACATGACGGGCGCTGAAGAAGTTTATAATCATGGTGCGCCACTCTCTTATACGGATGTCTTAGATATTTCTATTGAAGGTGTTGGTGAAATGAGTCGAAACCGTGATGATGCGATTATTGAAGAAGTTGCCGGAGGTTATATTGTTTATTATCTTTTTAAAGGTAAACCAACAGGAATTTTAACATATAATGTGAAAGTTGATATGGATAAGGCCCGTGAAATTCTGGTTAACCCACCGAAAACATTAGATAAGCTAACGAGGATGTTGAAGCCTATTTAATTGATTTGTTGAATACTAGATAGCTTCAGAATTGAAAAAGATGATAAAGAGGAATATTTTATGGAAAAATTTTCAGATAAAGTATTATCATATTTAAATAAAAACAAAGGTAAAGAGTTCTATATTTATTGTTTAGTTGATATTAGGAACGATAAGGATGAGATATTCTACATCGGTAAAGGGAAAGGCCAACGAGTCTTTAATCATGAGAAAGCTGCCTTTAATAAAAAATTAGAACTGCTATTAGAAAGTGAAGATAAAACTGAAGACTTAAAAATTAACAAAATCAGAGCTATTAAGGCAGAAGGATTTACGATTAACAAAGTAATTTTAAATTACTGGTTATCAGAACGAGAAGCGTTCGCGAGCGAAAACACTTTAATAAATTTATTTAACATTTTTTCGCCTCGAAACCTAACAAATAAAGTA
>NZ_JBOEQF010000952.1:0-716 GCF_050689315.1 Aerococcus sp. L_32 | reverse complement strand
AAATATTGGAATTGCCATTGGTTCAGGGACTGATGTAGCCATTGAATCAGCGGATATTGTCTTGATGCGTAGCGACTTAATGGACGTACCAACAGCGGTTGAATTGAGTCGGGCAACCATTACCAATATTAAGCAAAACCTATTTTGGGCTTTCGCCTATAACACGGTTGGGATCCCAGTTGCCATGGGTATCCTCTACCTATTTGATGGCCCATTATTAAGTCCTATGTTTGCTGGTGCAGCCATGAGCTTATCGTCTGTTTCAGTATTATTGAATGCGCTGAGATTGAAGGGCTTTAAAGTAAGGTTATAAAAAGTATGATACTTAAAATATTGGCCATCCTTTTTTGAGGGATGGCTATTTAGGGTAAATATATATTTTTTTAGTACAATGCCTTGAAAGATTCTTAGATTGGGTGTAGAATTTTAGTATTGTATTTGGTAAATTAATCATTTTGGACTGGTAGCTCAGTTGGTAGAGCAACGGACTCTTAATCCGTGGGTCCAGGGTTCGAGCCCCTGTCGGTCCATCTTATAAAAGGCGTCGTATCAGAGTGCATATACTTTGGTGTGACGCTATTTTTTTGTGATGAAAAAAGGTGATCGGAAAATAATTGATAAACATAAATATTGCTATGTGAAATTGCCAAAATCAAATAATAGCCATTTTTAGGTTTCCTTTTTCATATCGATATGGTAATATCGGATACAAATAA
>NZ_JBOEQF010000951.1:0-717 GCF_050689315.1 Aerococcus sp. L_32 | reverse complement strand
GGTGACTCTTTTCCATCTTTTTTAATCCACAAAGTCATAATCCCCACAATTGATGATAGTAAGATTTCAATCGCATAGTCTTCAGGCAGGTCTAGTTTCTCAAACTTTACTCGATTAGACTGCTTCACCTTTATATCAATAAGTTGGCCAATAATAGACTTTAAGGTTTGCATGAAATTGGGATCCCCACCTGGGCTTGCAATAGCTTTTACAAAGTCAAACTCACCTTTAACATAGACTAAAGCTTCTAAAATTTCATCATAAGGAATCAATTCTAAAGGTTCCTTGGCTTCTTTATGACCCGAATCCTTTAAAATAATCGCCTCTAAATCAAACATCACTTCTTCTTCTAGCTTGTTCATTAAGTCATACTTATCTACATAATGCAGGTAAAAAGTCCCACGATTGATGTCACATCTTCTGGCGATATCACTCACAGTCATCGCTTCAAATCCCTTTTCATGTACTAAATCAATAAAGGCTGCTTTAATTTTTTCTTTTGTTTCCATCTTCCGGCTCATTGATTATCCTACTTTCTTTGAATAAATTAATTGACAGGTTTTATTATAAAATGAACACTTTTTTGTATTTTGTTTATTGAATCTCTTGCACAATCATTATATACTCTCTAAGTAAATAAATCAACACGTTGTTCATTTACTTGGGCAATCATTTTATATTTATAAGGAAGGAAATGAAAATGAGTTACATAGAGGT
>NZ_JBOEQF010000950.1:0-718 GCF_050689315.1 Aerococcus sp. L_32 | reverse complement strand
CGGATCGCTTTCAACCAACAACATATCTCTGTATTGTTGATGCATAAACCCATGGTCGACTTGGAAATCCAAAAAGTCTAACAAGCCGTCATAGTAGTTATTCACATTCAAAATCCCGATTGGTTTGTCGTGGTAGCCAACCTGCTTCCAGGAAATCACTTCAAACAACTCTTCCATGGTCCCTGGACCACCCGGCAAGGCAATAAACCCGTCAGACAAATCAATCATCTGCGCCTTCCGTTCGTGCATCCCTTGGACAACAAACAATTTAGTCAGGTCAGGATGTTGAATATTGTTATCCGCCAACTTCTGTGGCACAACGCCCATCACATCGCCGCCAAAAGCCAAAGCCCCGTTCGCTACAGCAGCCATACAGCCCACATTTGACCCACCATAAACCAAAGTCCGCCCAGATTTAGCAATCAACTCCCCGACCTTTGTCGCCATCTCTTCATAAACTGGGTCATCTCCAGTAGCCGACCCCAAATATACCGCAACACTTTCAAGTTCCATGCACAACACCCCTTCTTTCCCAATATTTTAGCCAAACCATCAGCATCTGACAAGTACCCCCCTGGAAAAGGGCGAAACGCATCTTGCTGGCATTCTCTACCAAGCATCCACATTGACCCACTCCACGCGTCCTGTCATAATAGAAATAGAAGAGGTGGTTATATGACAACAACATTAAATAAAATCGCATACGAAAACTTACAAA
>NZ_JBOEQF010000949.1:0-718 GCF_050689315.1 Aerococcus sp. L_32 | reverse complement strand
TAATTGCCTTCACATGATTTCACCACTTTATTCACTCCCTGATTCAGCAACTGAATTGCCACTTGCTGCATCCGTTTCGACACTAGAAGATGCTGCTTGTGCATCAGTACTTTCAACCTGACTAGTCTCACTAGTTGATCCTGATGAAGCATCAGATGCACTAGTTGATTCAGTGCTAGAACTATCGGTTGATTCGCTGGCTGAATCTGATGATAAAACATCTAATTCACTAGCTTCACTTTCACTCGCTGCACTTGATTCTGCAGCCACCGATTCATCATAAGCCTTTTTATCTTCTTCTAAAGCGTAAGGGTTATTCCCATCATTTAATTCAGTGAAATAAATAGCTACTTCCATATCGATTAGTCCCGTTTGCCCGTCCAATTGACTGGCAATACCATTATAATAACTCATCCGGTCACCAATTGAACTAATGAACCCTCTCACCACATTCTCGTCAACCATTTGTAAGGCAATCCGGTCAGTATTACTTTCATCACCTGTATAAGTCACTAAGGAAATTTTTTGAATGATATCATCTGACAGACTTGATAGGGCCTTAACCGTTTCTGTTAGCTTGGCTTTTTGATCTTCATTGGCAATATCATAACCTTCAAATAAGGGTAACTCTTTTTCAAGTGATGGCAGTGGTGTATCGATGATTTCATTATTTTCTAGTAAGGGGTAGAAAAAGTCCGCAATCTGGATGTAGCCCAAT
>NZ_JBOEQF010000948.1:0-718 GCF_050689315.1 Aerococcus sp. L_32 | reverse complement strand
GTTGGGTTACATCCAGATTGCGGACTTTTTCTACCCATTACTAGAAAATAATGAAATCATCGACACACCACTGCCATCACTTGAAAAAGCGTTACCCTTATTTGAAGGTTATGATATTGCCAATGAAGGTCAAAGGGCCAAGCTAACAGAAACGGTTAAGGCCCTATCAAGCCTGTCAGATGATATCATTCAAAAGATTTCCTGGGTGACTTATACAGGTGATGAAAGTAACACTGACCGGATTGCCTTACAAATGGAAGACGGGAATGTGGTGAGAGGGTTTATCAGCTCAATTGGTGATCGGATGAGTTATTATAATGGTATAGCCAGTCAATTGGACGGGCAAACGGGACTGATTGATATGGAAGTAGCCATTTACTTTGCTGAATTAAACGATGGGAATAACCCTTATGCTTCAGAAGAAGAGAAGAAAGCTTATGATGAATCGGTGGCTGCAGAATCAAAGGCAGCGAGTGAAAGTGAAGCTAGTGAACTAGATGTCTCATCAACAGATTCAGGGAGTGAGACAACGGATAGTTCAGCTACAGAATCAACTAGCGGGTCAGATGCTTCATCAGCTTCATCTAGTGAGGCTAGCCAGGTTGAAAGTACTGATGCACAAGCAACATCTTCTAATGTCGAAATGGATGCAACAAGTGGGCATTCAGTTGTTGAATCAGGGAGTGAATAAAGTGGCGAAATCATGTGAAGGCAATTT
>NZ_JBOEQF010000947.1:0-719 GCF_050689315.1 Aerococcus sp. L_32 | reverse complement strand
GGCTGGTCCATTTGACCGGGAAATTTTCTTGGTATATTCAAACTTAGCGATATCATCGTCGGGGCCTAAAACGTCCGTTACAAATTCTCTTAATGCGCCTGGCCTTTGCGGGAAATTCACTACAAAGTATTGTTTGGTTCCAGAATAGATCAAAGCTTTCTCCTCAATTTCCGCCATGCGGTTGATGTCGTTATTCCCACCAGAAATGATGCAGACAACTGTTTTGCCAACAAGGTCTTCGGCCATATTATCTAGGGCAGATACGGTCAAGGCACCTGAAGGTTCGGCTACGATGGCTTGCTTGGTGTACAAGTCAATAATTGTCCCCGCAATCTTACCTTCTTCGACTGTTTCAATGCGGTCAATATTGTCTTTCGCGTATTGGAAGGTGATGTCCCCTACCTTACCAACTGCTGTACCATCCGCGAATTTGTTCACTTTCTCAAGTGCTGTCGGCTGACCTTGGTCAAGGGCCAGTTTCATGGACGCTGCACCGGCTGGTTCAACGCCAACAATTTTGGTTTCAGGCATGGCTTCACGGACATATGCAGAAACACCAGAGATCAATCCACCCCCACCGATAGGCACTAAGACATAGTCTGCAGTTTCCCCGTCGGCAGTTAGGCTGTGGTGGATTTCAACAGCTAGTGACCCCTGGCCAGCGATGACATTTTCATCATCGTAAGGTTCAATAAAAGTCATCTGGTGTTTAGCACCAG
>NZ_JBOEQF010000946.1:0-719 GCF_050689315.1 Aerococcus sp. L_32 | reverse complement strand
CGCTGGTCCATTTGACCGGGAAATTTTCTTGGTATATTCAAACTTAGCGATATCATCGTCGGGGCCTAAAACATCCGTTACAAATTCTCTTAATGCGCCTGGTCTTTGCGGGAAATTCACTACAAAGTATTGTTTGGTTCCAGAATAGATCAAAGCTTTCTCCTCAATTTCCGCCATGCGGTTGATGTCGTTATTCCCACCAGAAATGATGCAAACGGCTGTTTTGCCAACAAGGTCTTCGGCCATATTATCTAGAGCAGATACGGTCAAGGCGCCTGAAGGTTCGGCTACAATGGCTTGCTTGGTGTACAAGTCAATAATTGTCCCCGCAATCTTACCTTCTTCGACTGTTTCAATGCGGTCAATATTATCTTTAGCGTATTGGAAGGTGATGTCCCCTACCTTACCAACTGCTGTACCATCCGCGAATTTGTTCACTTTCTCAAGGGCTGTCGGCTGACCTTGGTCAAGGGCCAGTTTCATGGACGCTGCACCGGCTGGTTCAACGCCAACAATTTTGGTTTCAGGCATGGCTTCACGGACATATGCAGAAACACCAGAGATCAATCCTCCCCCACCGATAGGCACTAAGACATAGTCTGCAGTTTCCCCGTCGGCAGTTAGGCTGTGGTGGATTTCAACAGCTAGTGACCCCTGTCCAGCGATGACATTTTCATCATCGTAAGGTTCAATAAAAGTCATCTGGTGTTTAGCACCAT
>NZ_JBOEQF010000945.1:0-719 GCF_050689315.1 Aerococcus sp. L_32 | reverse complement strand
CCTAAAGATTTAGACATTTTTTCATCGTCATCACCCATTGTTACAAAACCATTATGCATCCAGTAATTGGCAAAGGTATGACCTGTATGTGCTTCGGATTGAGCAATCTCATTCTCATGGTGAGGGAAAGTTAAGTCATGACCACCTGCATGGATATCTAAAGTATCGCCTAACAGTTTCGTTGCCATCACAGAACATTCAATATGCCAACCAGGGCGACCTTCACCCCAAGGAGAAGTCCAAGAAATTTCACCAGGTTTAGCTGACTTCCATAAGGCAAAGTCTACAACATCTTCTTTCTTCGATTGGCTGTCTGCCTCTAGACGTTCAGATGCCCCCGCCCGTAAATCATCAATATTTTGATCAGATAACTGACCGTATTTCTCAAATTTACGCGTTCTATAGTACACATCACCGTCCACTACATATGCAAAGTCTTTATCAACTAAATCAGCCACAAACTGAATGATATCATCCATATTCTCCACAACACGTGGATTTTTAGTAGCACGTTTAACATTTAAAGCATCGGTATCTTCATAGAATGCTTCAATATACTTATCCGCAATTTGTTCAGGCGTTAACCCTTCTTCATTAGCGCGGTTAATAATCTTATCATCCACATCCGTAAAGTTAGAGACATATTTCACATCAAAACCGCGGTATTCAAAGTAACGACGTACTGTATCAAAAGCAACAGTAGACCGGGCATTCCCAAT
>NZ_JBOEQF010000944.1:0-719 GCF_050689315.1 Aerococcus sp. L_32 | reverse complement strand
TTTTGGTGAGTAAACCAGAAGCTCAACTAACCTGGCCAGTTCAATCATTACTGATCTCGATATTATTTATCAGTAACCTATTTCCATTTTATATGACCTTAGTCACTTTCGCTGTCATATTTATATTCTTATTCATGTTAGGCCTACTTGGTCCGCGCTACATTAAGCGAGAAGTTGCAACCTCAATATGGATATTTATTGCGTATTCAGCAGTAATTTCATTTATCTTTCAAAACTGGGCAGGATTAGGGATTTCGATTGCCTTTATACCAATCGCCATCTATTTTAACTATTATCAGCAAGTCATTCGACCCTATTACGTTGAAGAATTGTTGAACATTGCCTTAATTGGCTCATTTATCATCTTTATATTCGCAACCTTTGAATATTTAAATTGGGTACCAGAATGGGATTACAGTTTCATATCCCCAGAGATTAACCGCATCCACAACGGTCGGGCGGAAGCAACATTTGCCAACCCCAATTACTATGCCATGATGCTAGAATTCTTCTTCTTCATCGGCCTCTACAAAATGATGCGGACGACCAAATACCGGAAGAAATTCGTTTTCCTGTTTATATCCTTATGCAACCTATTCGCGATCACCTATACCGGGACCCGTACCTCACTACTCGTGGTGATTGGGACACTCTTTGTATTCTATTTCGTATTAGGTTATAAAAAAATAGCAGTTGGGACATTTCTAACTGCCACGATT
>NZ_JBOEQF010000943.1:0-720 GCF_050689315.1 Aerococcus sp. L_32 | reverse complement strand
CTTGTAAGTTTTCGTATGCGATTTTATTTAATGTTATTGTCATATAACCACCTCTTCTATTTATATTATGACAGGACGCGTGGGGTGGGTCAATGTGGATGCTTGATAGAGAATGCCAGCAAGATGCGTTTCGCCCTTTTTCAGGGGGAGGTACTTGTCAGATGCTGATGGTTTGGCTAAAATATTGGGAAAGAAGGGGTGTTGTGGATGGAACTTGAAAGTGTTGCGGTATATTTGGGATCGGCTGCTGGGGATGATCCGGTGTATGAAGAGATGGCGACAAGGGTCGGCGAAGTGATTGCTAAATCAGGGCGGACTTTGGTTTATGGCGGGTCAAATGTGGGTTGTATGGCTGCTGTAGCGAACGGGGCTTTGGCTTTTGGCGGTGATGTGATGGGGGTTGTGCCACAGAAGTTGGCGGATAACAATATTCAACATCCTGATCTGACTAAATTATTTGTTGTCCAAGGGATGCACGAACGGAAGGCACAGATGATTGATTTGTCTGACGGGTTTATTGCCTTGCCGGGTGGTCCAGGGACCATGGAAGAGTTGTTTGAAGTGATTTCCTGGAAGCAAGTTGGTTACCACGATAAACCAATCGGGATTTTGAATGTGAATAACTACTATGACGGCTTGTTAGACTTTTTGGATTTCCAAGTCGATCATGGGTTTATGCATCAACAATACCGGGATATGTTGTTGGTTGAAACTAATCCA
>NZ_JBOEQF010000942.1:0-721 GCF_050689315.1 Aerococcus sp. L_32 | reverse complement strand
ACATTTTCAACGAACAAGCTGATGCAACTTTTTTCTCACCAGGACGTATTAACCTAATTGGTGAACATACAGATTACAACGGGGGCCACGTATTCCCAGCAGCTATTTCACTGGGCACTTATGGTGTTGCCCGTAAACGAGATGACCAAATCTGTCGCTTTTATTCAGCAAATTTCAAAGATGATGGCATTATTGAAATTAACCTAAATCAACTGATTCTAACAAAGGAAGACGGATGGACGAACTATCCTAAAGGGGTCATTAAATTTTTAATAGAAGCGGGTCATCCAATTGATACCGGTTTTGACCTATACGTATATGGGAATATTCCAAATGGTTCCGGTCTTTCATCATCAGCTTCACTTGAATTACTCACAGGGATAGTTGCGGAAGAATTGTATGATTTAACACTAGAAAGACTAGATTTAGTAAAAATTGGTAAAAAAACCGAAAATGATTTTATCGGTGTCAATTCGGGTATTATGGATCAATTTGCCGTCGGGATGGGGGCAGATAAACGTGCGATTTATCTGGATACAAATTCTCTCGACTATGAACTCGTTCCGCTAGATTTAGCTGATAACGTAATTGTGATCATGAATACCAATAAACGCCGTGAATTAGCCGATTCTAAATACAATGAACGCCGGACTGAATGTGAAACAGCACTCGCCGAACTTAACCAAAAGTTGACCATTGATTCACTGGGTGCGATTGATGC
>NZ_JBOEQF010000941.1:0-721 GCF_050689315.1 Aerococcus sp. L_32 | reverse complement strand
CGGTGATGCGCCAATTTTCTCATCACGTAAAGTAGACAACAAGCAAGTTTTTTTCGGTTTCAACACAGAAGACCAGTCAAAAGACTTTCTAGCAGATAACAATACTGATGGTGTTATCTGTCCAAACTGTGAACATGTTTTACATTATCATAGCATTACCTACAGCAACCTTGGTGACTACTTCTGTCCAAACTGTGGCGTGAGTCGTCCAGAATTAACTTACCAAGTAGAAGAAATTAATGAATTAACACCGGAATCAGCTAGCTTTACAATTGACGGCTACCAATACAGTATTCCAGTTGCTGGTTTATATAATGTCTACAATGCCTTATCAGCCTATTCACTAGGCCGGTATTTTGGTGTTAGCCAAGCAGATATCGCTGAAGGATTGCAAGGGGCTAAACGTATTTTCGGGCGTCAAGAAGCCATTAACGTGGAAGATCACGACTTACGGATTAACCTTATCAAAAACCCTGTAGGTCTAAACCAAATCATCGAATTATGTCTTTTAGAAAAAGCACCATATACCCTAATTTCAGTTTTAAATGACCGCCCCGCTGACGGCCAAGATGTATCATGGATTTGGGATGGTAACTTTGAAAAATTAGCCGAAATGGACAATATTGAAGCTTCTTATGTGGCAGGTATTCGTGTGGCTGACTTATCTAAACGTATGGCAGTCGCTGGCTTTAACCAAGACCAATTAATCCAGTTAGAAGAC
>NZ_JBOEQF010000940.1:0-721 GCF_050689315.1 Aerococcus sp. L_32 | reverse complement strand
TGGTGATGCGCCAATTTTCTCATCCCGTAAAGTAGACAACAAACAAGTTTTTTTCGGTTTCAACACAGAAGACCAGTCAAAAGACTTCCTAGCAGACAACAATACTGATGGTGTTATCTGTCCGAACTGTGAACATGTTTTACATTACCACAGCATTACCTACAGCAACCTTGGTGACTATTTCTGTCCTAACTGTGGCGTGAGTCGTCCAGAATTAACTTACCAAGTAGAAGAAATTAATGAATTAACACCGGAATCAGCTAGCTTTACAATTGGTGGCTACCAATACAGTATTCCAGTTGCTGGTTTATATAATGTCTACAACGCTTTATCAGCCTATTCACTAGGCCGGTATTTTGGTGTCAGCCAAGCAGATATCGCTGAAGGATTGCAAGGGGCTAAACGTATTTTCGGGCGTCAAGAAGCCATCAACGTGGAAGGTCACGACTTACGGATTAACCTTATCAAAAACCCTGTAGGTCTAAACCAAATCATCGAATTATGTCTTTTAGAAAAAGCACCATATACCCTGATTTCAGTTTTAAATGACCGTCCCGCTGACGGCCAAGATGTATCCTGGATTTGGGATGGTAACTTTGAAAAACTAGCCGAAATGGACAATATTGAAGCTTCTTATGTGGCAGGTATTCGTGTGGCTGACTTGTCTAAACGTATGGCAGTCGCTGGCTTTAACCAAAACCAATTAATCCAGTTAGAAGAT
>NZ_JBOEQF010000939.1:0-722 GCF_050689315.1 Aerococcus sp. L_32 | reverse complement strand
CGATTCACTCCTGTCAAATCTTCATAATACAAGTCTTAATATAGCATACCAAAAATGCTATACACAATGATTCAGAAGATTAATCAAGAAATCTTCATATTTAAAACATCATTAAAAATCAGTGTTTTTCTCGTTAGCACGGATATCCGCTGCTGATAAGTCATTTTGTAGTTTTGCCACTTGTTTTTGAATTTCTGAAATTTGTGGGACTGCTGATTGGTTGAAATCATTAATTGCTAGTGTGATTTCGTCGCGGGCAACTTTTGCAGAAGATAAGCCTTGTTGAGCTAAATCTGTAACTGCATTTTGTGCTTGAGCGATTGAGCCAGTTAGATCATTGGCTGCAAAAGTGACATCGTCTAAATAGTTTTTCAAACGTTCTCTATTTTCAGTACCTGAGTGTGGTGTTTTTAATAGGGCGTAGCCTGCACCAGCAATGGCGCCAAATAGAATACCAGTAATAAATTTTTTCATATTATCCCTCGATTTGTTGGTTGATTGTGTTGGTAATGTTCTTCAAGTCTTCATCAGAGTATGTGCCTTCTTGGGCTGGTTCCCATTTCAAACCAAAGCCGTCACTTTCCCCGTTGTATCTAGGGATTAAATGGACGTGTGAATGGAAAACAGATTGGTAGGCCATCTCGCCGTTGTTGTTTAAAATGTTTAAACCTTGCATATCTGAGAAGGCATCTTTTAATGCGTTGGCAACTAATGGGATGCGT
>NZ_JBOEQF010000938.1:0-722 GCF_050689315.1 Aerococcus sp. L_32 | reverse complement strand
TGATTCACTCCTGTCAAATCTTCGTAATACAAGTCTTAATATAGCATACCAAAAATGCTATACACAATGATTCAGAAGATTAATCAAGAAATCTTCATATTTAAAACATCATTAAGAATCAGTGTTTTCCTCGTTAACACGGATATCCGCTGCTGATAAATCATTTTGTAGTTCTGCCACTTGTTTTTGAATTTCTGAAATTTGTGGGGCTGTTGATTGGTTGAAATCATTGATAGCTAAAGTGATTTCGTCGCGGGCAACTTTTGCAGAAGATAAGCCTTGTTGAGCTAAATCTGTAACTGCATTTTGTGCTTGAGCGATTGAGCCAGTTAGATCATTGGCTGCATAAGTGACATCGTCTAAATAGTTTTTCAAACGTTCTCTGTTTTCGGTTCCTGAATGTGGTGTTTTTAATAGGGCATAGCCTGCACCAGCAACGGCACCAAATAGAATACCGGTAATAAATTTTTTCATATTATCCCTCGATCTGTTGGTTGATTGTATTGGCAATGTGCTTCAAGTCTTCATCAGCGTATGTGCCTTCTTGGGCTGGTTCCCATTTTAGACCAAAGCCGTCATTTTCCCCGTTGTATCTAGGGATTAAGTGGACGTGTGAATGGAAAACAGATTGGTAGGCCATCTCGCCATTGTTGTTTAAAATATTTAAACCTTGCATACCTGGGAAGGCATCTTTTAATGCGTTGGCAACTAAGGGGATGCGC
>NZ_JBOEQF010000937.1:0-725 GCF_050689315.1 Aerococcus sp. L_32 | reverse complement strand
TTGTTCTTATTCTCCTTATGAGACTTGCTAGCACCAGATTGGTCATTTCGGCGGTTGCCACCATTTGATTCTTTATCTTGTTGACGTCTACGGCTTCTATTGTTGCCTTTACGGCCTTTATTATTGCCACGTCCACCTTTACGGTTATCTTGACGCTGTAAACTAGTTGATTCACCGTTATCTTCACTCTTCACAATGACAAAATCGATGTCACGTGTATCTGTGTTAACATCCATAACTTTAACAGTCACTCTGTCCCCAATACGGTAAGTTTTTCCAGTATGCTCCCCAATCATCACTAACTGGCTATCTACAAAGTTGTAGTAATCGTCTTTTAGCATAGAAATATGGACTAAACCTTCAACTGTATTTGGTAATTCAACGAATAAACCAAAACCAGTAACCGACGAAATGATTCCTTCAAATTCCATGCCAATTTTATCCAGCATAAATTCTGTTTTCTTCAAGCTATCCGTTTCACGTTCAGCATCCACACTACGACGTTCCATCTTGGAAGAATGTTCTGCTATATCAGATAATTTCATCTTCATCTTCTCTTGTTTGTCTGCATTTGGACGTGCATGACTTTCATAGAAGTGAATTAAACGATGAACAATCAAGTCTGGGTAACGACGGATTGGTGATGTGAAGTGAGTGTAATCTTCAGCCGCCAAACCATAATGGCCGATTGGTTCAATATCATATTTCGCTTGTTTCATCGAACG
>NZ_JBOEQF010000936.1:0-726 GCF_050689315.1 Aerococcus sp. L_32 | reverse complement strand
GCAGCTTCGTTAGCAGTGACACTGGTTTGATTTTGGTTTTCTAAAATTTCGACAACTTCTTCCTTATCGCCAGCATCAGTATCTGAGGCATTTTCAAGTAGGGTATCATCTTCGTCCATGGTGAAGGCCACATTGTCTTCAATCCATTTCCGCCTAGGTTCAACCTTGTTCCCCATTAAAACAGATACCCTTTTTTCAGCAAGGGATAAATCGTCAATTGTTACCCGGACTAGGGTACGAGTTTCAGGATCCATAGTTGTTTCCCATAATTGGTCCGCATTCATCTCACCCAAACCCTTGTACCGTTGTAAGATATAGCCTTTGCCGACTTTATCAGTCACAGCTTTTAACTCGTCATCCGTCCAAGCATATTCAGTGACCTCGTTTTTCCCTTTACCCTTAGAAACCTTATACAATGGTGGCATAGCGAGATAGACTTTACCAGCCTCTACTAAAGGTTTCATGTAGCGGAAGAAGAAGGTCAGCAGTAGCACCTGGATATGGGCCCCATCGGTATCAGCATCGGTCATGATGATGACTTTATCGTAGTTGGCATCTTCAACCTCAAATTCAGCCCCTACACCTGCACCAATGGTATAGATGATGGTGTTCAACTCTTCATTTTTTAGAATATCTTGAATGCTGGCTTTTTCAGTGTTTAATACCTTACCACGTAATGGCAAGATAGCCTGGAATTTACGGTCCCGCCCTTGTTTAGCAGAACCG
>NZ_JBOEQF010000935.1:0-726 GCF_050689315.1 Aerococcus sp. L_32 | reverse complement strand
TGGTTCTGCTAAACAAGGGCGGGACCGTAAATTCCAGGCTATCTTGCCATTACGTGGTAAAGTATTAAACACTGAAAAAGCCAGCATTCAAGATATTCTAAAAAATGAAGAGTTGAACACCATCATCTATACCATTGGTGCAGGTGTAGGGGCTGAATTTGAGGTTGAGGATGCCAACTACGATAAAGTCATCATCATGACCGATGCCGATACCGATGGGGCCCATATCCAGGTGCTACTGCTGACCTTCTTCTTCCGCTATATGAAACCTTTAGTAGAGGCGGGTAAAGTCTATCTTGCTATGCCACCATTGTATAAGGTGTCTAAGGGTAAAGGGAAAAACGAGGTCACTGAATATGCTTGGACGGATGACGAGTTAAAAGCTGTGACTGATAAAGTCGGCAAAGGCTATATCTTGCAACGTTACAAAGGTTTGGGTGAGATGAATGCGGACCAATTATGGGAAACAACTATGGATCCTGAAACTCGTACCCTAGTCCGGGTAACAATTGACGATTTATCCCTAGCTGAAAAAAGGGTATCTGTTTTAATGGGGAACAAGGTTGAACCTAGGCGGAAATGGATTGAAGACAATGTGGCCTTCACCATGGACGAAGATGATACGCTACTTGAAAATGCCTCAGATACTGATGATGGCGATAAGGAAGAAGTTGTCGAAATTTTAGAAAACCAAAATCAAACCAGTGTCACTGCTAACGAATCT
Source organism: Aerococcus sp. L_32 (assembly GCF_050689315.1). Taxonomy (NCBI): domain Bacteria; kingdom Bacillati; phylum Bacillota; class Bacilli; order Lactobacillales; family Aerococcaceae; genus Aerococcus; species Aerococcus sp. L_32. Next base: position 2 of record NZ_JBOEQF010000935.1, on the reverse strand, counting down.
GT
>NZ_JBOEQF010000934.1:0-726 GCF_050689315.1 Aerococcus sp. L_32 | reverse complement strand
TTTTCCAGCTTGCAGTGCTGCAACAACACCAGACCAGTCAGACAAGGCCCATTCAATTTCGTAGCCCGCTTCCTCTGCTACTGCTTCAGCAACCTCTACAGAGAATCCTTTTAGTTCATCCCCTTCTTGATAGTGTTGCGGATACCCATCTGGAGACGCAGCAATTGTCACTGTTTTATCTGCAGCCCCACTTTCTAAACTCGTCGCTTCTTCCTCTGTTGATGCCCCGCACGCCGCTAAGACCAAAGCCGAAGCTAATCCAATACCCAATAACTTAAACTTTTTCATCGTTTTTCCTCCTCTTATCTGGTATATGGTACGGCTAGGCGTTTCTCATACCAGTTTTGTAATAGTGAATATAGAATGGTGAGGGCCCAGTAAATCAAGGCCACTGCGAAATAGGCTTCAAAGAACTTCAATGAATTCGAAGCGAATAATTTCCCTTGGGCAAGCAACTCGACGACCCCAATGGTGAAGGCTAGTGACGAATTCTTCAGTAAGCTAACGAAGGTATTCCCTGTCCCTGGAATGGCGTTACGAACGGCTTGCGGTAGGACGATTCCTCGCAATGTTTGCCCGTAAGTCAAGCCAACCGTCATAGCTGCTTCCACCTGACCCTCGTCCACAGAAGCCAAGGCAGCCCGGAATACCTCAGCTAAGTAGGCTGCTGTATTCAAGGAGAAAGTCAGGATTGACGCCGCTTCAGCCGACATCCCTGTTGCAATC
>NZ_JBOEQF010000933.1:0-726 GCF_050689315.1 Aerococcus sp. L_32 | reverse complement strand
CTTTCCAGCTTGCAGCGCTGCAACAACACCAGACCAGTCAGACAAAGCCCATTCAATCTCGTAGCCCGCTTCCTCTGCTACTGCTTCAGCAACCTCTACAGAGAAACCTTTCAGTTCATCCCCTTCTTGATAGTGTTGCGGATACCCATCTGGAGATGCTGCAATTGTCACTGTTTTATCTGCAGCCCCACTTTCTGAACTCGTCGCGTCTTCCTCTGCAGATGTCCCGCACGCCGCTAAGACCAAGGCCGAGGTCAATCCAATACTCAATAACTTAAACTTTTTCATCGTTTTTCCTCCTCTTATCTGGTATATGGTACGGCTAGGCGTTTCTCATACCAGTTTTGTAATAGTGAATATAGAATGGTGAGGGCCCAGTATATCAAGGCCACTGCGAAATAGGCTTCAAAGAACTTCAATGAATTCGAGGCGAATAATTTCCCTTGGGCAAGCAACTCGACGACCCCAATAGTGAAGGCCAATGACGAATTTTTCAGTAAGCCAACAAAGGTATTCCCAGTCCCCGGGATGGCGTTTCGAACGGCTTGTGGTAAGACAATCCCTCGCAATGTTTGCCCGTAAGTCAAGCCCACCGTCATCGCCGCTTCCACCTGACCCTCGTCTACAGAAACCAAGGCTGCCCGAAATACTTCAGCTAAGTAGGCTGCTGTATTCAAGGAGAAAGTCAGGATTGAGGCCGCTTCAGCCGACATCCCTGTTGCAATA
>NZ_JBOEQF010000932.1:0-727 GCF_050689315.1 Aerococcus sp. L_32 | reverse complement strand
GTAGGCATCATATGGTAGAAAATTGGTTTATAGCAGGATTTTAGTGGCTCTGCTATCAGTATTATCGGGAAAATAATGCCTATTGAAACTAGTAAATCTACCTAAGTGAGATTTACTAGGAATGGTTCATAATTTCAACGGTGACTCTATATGGAAAGCAAGGCACACGTAATTAGTAAAACTTGCAGTAAAATCAATATTGAAATTTATGCATTTACTTGCCTGCATTTATCCTTGTTTAAATGTTGATTCTTTTCCACGTTTGTTTTGGAAATTAAGTATAGTAAGCCTTATAAGTAGTACATATCTTTGAAAAGTATCAAAATACTACTGATACTTGGGGTGGAAAAATTAGTAGTGCCATTTAGTCCGAGGTGAGGGATTTCCTATCACGCCCTAGCGGTGAAGGAGGTTGGTTTGATGCAGATCATTCTACTTGGACTTCAGTTCTTACAGAATGAACAATCAGCCAAGGAGTTAGACCTCGGCTAATTCCGGTTCCACCGCAAGTTGAGCTCTACAGGGCAAGCAGGGCTCCACTTCAGGAATATTTGCAGCAAGTAAACTTGCCACGGCATATTCCTTCCAGTGTTACCAGCCTGAACGCCCTGAATCACATCCTGATTTTAAGGTAATGATAGAGAAGACATGAAACCAAAGACCGTCAAATTTCTTGATAACTTATGATACAAAAAAAGCGTGATTAGGATTTGTTTGTCCTAACCAC
>NZ_JBOEQF010000931.1:0-727 GCF_050689315.1 Aerococcus sp. L_32 | reverse complement strand
ACGTGCGGTTTCAGAAATGACTATTAAGGGTGTGTCGACAAACCAACAATTCCAATACGACCTACTATTTGATGAGGCCTTTGTAAAAGGGAACTATACCAATGATTACCTGGAAGCTAAATTCTTACCTGAATGGGCGAAGAGTCATCAAGCATAAATTAGCACGAAAGAAAGTAGATGAATTATGGCATTAAAACGCAGAAAAGCATATATTCCTATGCCAGAGGAAGATCAAGCAAAATCGAGCTTGCCTACAGATCCAAATAACCAAGCCTTCGTGCCAGATGGCATGTGGCAAAAATGTCCGCAGTGTCACCAAACGATTCTAACGGATGACTTGGGTGCTGAAAAAATCTGTCCACATTGCCAATACCACTTTAGAATTTCATCTAGTGAGCGATTAGCAAACGTAGTGGACAAAGGCACTTTTGTTGAAATGTTTCAACTAAGGGATAACCGCAATGAAGATCCACTTGGTTTTCCAAAGTATCTGGAAAAGAAAGAAAAAGCGCGCGCTACAACTGGTTTAGACGAAGCTGTCGTAACTGGTGTGGGCGAAATCTTCGGCTACCGAACTGCCATTGGTGTGATGGACTCATTTTTCATGATGGGGTCTATGGGGACTGGTTTAGGTGAGAAAATTAAAAACTTGTTCAACTATGCAACTGAACACCAGTTACCAGTCGTCCTGTTTACCGCTTCTGGTGGTGCCCGGATGCAAGAAGGC
>NZ_JBOEQF010000930.1:0-727 GCF_050689315.1 Aerococcus sp. L_32 | reverse complement strand
CCCTTCTTGCATCCGGGCACCACCAGAAGCGGTAAATAGGACGACTGGTAACTGGTGTTCAGTTGCATAGTTGAACAAGTTTTTAATTTTTTCACCTAAACCAGTACCCATAGATCCCATCATGAAAAATGAGTCCATCACACCAATGGCAGTTCGATAGCCGAAGATTTCGCCCACACCAGTTACTACAGCTTCGTCTAAACCAGTTGTAGCGCGTGCTTTTTCTTTCTTTTCCAGATACTTTGGAAAACCAAGAGGATCTTCATTGCGGTTATCCTTTAGTTGGAACATTTCAACAAAAGTCCCTTTGTCCACGACGTTTGCTAACCGCTCACTAGATGAAATTCTAAAGTGGTATTGGCAATGCGGACAGATTTTCTCAGCACCCAAGTCATCCGTTAGAATCGTTTGGTGACATTGCGGACACTTTTGCCACATACCATCTGGCACGAAGGCTTGGTTATTTGGATCTGTAGGCAAGCTCGATTTTACTTGATCTTCCTCTGGCATAGGAATATATGCTTTTCTGCGTTTTAATGCCATAATTCATCTACTTTCTTTCGTACTAATTTATGCTTGATGACTCTTCACCCATTCAGGTAAGAAGTTGGCTTCCAGGTAATCATTGGTATAATTACCTTTTACAAAGGCCTCATCAAATAGTAGGTCGTATTGGAATTGTTGGTTTGTCGCTACTCCCTTAATGGTCATTTCTGACACCGCACGA
>NZ_JBOEQF010000929.1:0-728 GCF_050689315.1 Aerococcus sp. L_32 | reverse complement strand
GAATATATTACAGCACTACAAAAACAGTCCAGTCTACAAAATGACTTAAGCCAGCTTGAGAAGGATATAGCGAATGAAGTCGCCTCAGTTGAAAAAAACCAGTCTGAGCGAACAGCTAAAGAAACTACTTTAGCTGACTTGAAAGCCGAACTTGCAAAGGCTGAAGCGGATAAGGTAAGTCTTAGTCAAGAAATAGAGTCTTTGCTTGACCAATATCAAGCTAAAGATCAAGAGGTAAAAGCCAAGCAAGATGAGGCTTACCAAGCTAATCAAGAAATGAACCAAGTGAATCAACGGCTAATGCAGGCTACTGCCCGTAAAGAGTCGCTGGAAGATTTGGACCGCGACCATGCTGGTTTCTACCAGGGGGTTAAGGCAGCTTTAGACCTATCAGATAAAATTCAGGGTGTCCACGGGGCAGTTGCCCAATTGCTCCGCGTGCCAGATACTTATACTGGAGCCGTTGAAACCGCACTTGCTGGCGCTATGCAAAATATCGTTACCCAAAATGGGCAGGTGGCCAGCCAATTAATTGGCGAATTGAAAAGGCAACGTGCAGGGCGGGCAACTTTCCTCCCACTTGACGTGATTAAAGGCCGATCAGTAAATCCCAATGACTTGAATAAAATTCAGTCAATGCCTGGATTTATCGGCGTGATGGTTGATTTAGTAGACTTTGATAGTCAATACCAACAAATTATGGCCAATTTAATGGGTAATGTCATTGT
>NZ_JBOEQF010000928.1:0-731 GCF_050689315.1 Aerococcus sp. L_32 | reverse complement strand
AACAAAGTCTTACAATACATCGGGGACATTTCTGTAAATGGTTTCCCAGGTATTGAAAATGAAAAAGCAGAATTCTTAACGATTCCAACACCTAAGATTGAATTGGTGGACCGTAGTGGTTTATCTGCTAAACAAATTTTAGACCGTGATGGCGCAAAAGGTGTACAAGAATTTATTAAAAATTCAAATGACTTATTATTAACAGATACGACAATGCGCGATGCACACCAATCATTGATTGCGACTCGTATGCGTACGCGTGACATGGTGAAACCAGCTAAAGTTATGGAAGATGCTTTGCCAAACCTATTCTCTATGGAAGTTTGGGGTGGGGCGACATTTGATGCAGCCTTCCGTTTCTTAACTGAAAACCCTTGGAGCCGTCTAGAGCAGTTGCGTGAAGCAATGCCAAATACCTTGCTACAAATGTTATTCCGTGGTTCAAATGCGGTTGGGTATACTTCATACCCAGATAACACGGTGAAAGCATTTATCGACCAAGCTGCAACTTCAGGCATTGACGTCTTCCGTGTGTTTGACTCATTAAACTGGACTAAACAAATTGAAAAACCAATTCAATATGTGAAAGATGCTGGTAAGATCGCTGAAGCGACAATGTGTTATACAGGTGATATCTTAAATCCAGAGCGTACTAAGTATTCTCTAGACTACTATGTAAATTTAGCCAAAGAGTTACAAGCTATGGGCGCAGATATTATTGCAGTGAAAGA
>NZ_JBOEQF010000927.1:0-731 GCF_050689315.1 Aerococcus sp. L_32 | reverse complement strand
TTACGGATAGTTGATAAACGGTGGGCAATCACAAATGATGTTCTACCTTCCATTAGTTTGTCCATGGCTTCTTGTAATAAGACTTCTGTACGTGTATCGACTGAAGATGTCGCTTCATCTAATATCAATAAAGGTGCATCTTTCAACAAGGCGCGCGCAATCGTAAACAATTGTTTTTGTCCAACTGATAAAGTAACTGAATCATCTAAAACCGTCTCATAGCCTTTAGGTAATGTATTGATAAAGTGATCAATACCTACTGCGGCGGCTGCTGATTCAACCATTTCATCGGTAATGTGGTCTTGGTTGAAGATTAAGTTCTCCCGAATGGTGCCTTCAAATAACCAAGTATCTTGTAACACCATTGAGAATTGGTCGTGCACAGCTGCACGTGAAATTTCACTTGTTGGTTTCCCATCAATGTAAATTTCACCTGAGTCGATTGGATAGAATTTCATCAGCAAGTTGACGATTGTCGTTTTCCCAGCTCCGGTAGGTCCTACGATAGCAATCTTCTGACCTGATTTAGCGGTTACTGAGAAGTCTTTGATAATCGGTTGATCTGCTTCATAACCGAAGTTTACGTGTTCGAAAGTCACGTTACCGTGGACATCCGGCAATTCGCTCAATAGGTTTGTTTCTTCTACCATTTCCTCTTCATTTAGAAACTCAAATACACGATTTAAGGCTGCTGACGCAGATTGGAATGAGGCGAATGATTGTGATAATTG
>NZ_JBOEQF010000926.1:0-731 GCF_050689315.1 Aerococcus sp. L_32 | reverse complement strand
AGTGATTTCAGGAAGTAAAGGGGAAATTGTGCTTTATGACTTCCACCGACCAACTAAATTTGACTTAATTGTAGACGATAAGGTCACAAATAATGAAATTTTAAATATTGTCGATGATTTTTATGGTGAAATTACCCATGTCCATGCCAATCTAAAAGCAGGTAGATTAGAAAGCAACCGGATGCCAATGGCGGATACTAAGAAATTCGCAGCCATTATTGATCAATTGAAAGCAGAAATATTTTAGTAAATGCAATCACTCAGATCAAATGAAAGCGTAAACTGCTATAATGAAAGTAAGAAAATTACAGGAGGCTCTTCTATGAAGATTGAACGAGTGGCATTTTTTGATATTGACGGTACCTTATTTGACTCAAGCAAGTACCATTTACCCATTGAACAAAAGGTCCCTGCGTCAACCTATCTTGCCATTGAAAAGTTAAAAGCCAATGGCGTGCTGCCAATTATTGCGACAGGTCGCTGGAAGAACCGAGCTCAGGACTTGGGAGATTTATTGAAGATTGATTCATTTATCACTTCAAATGGTCAGGCAGTTCATATCGAAAATGACCTAGTTTATCAAAACTATATTGACCAAGCACTAGTTGAACGAACGATTGACGAGATGCGTTCCCGCAATGTGCCAGGCTTTTTTGACACCAAGAAAGGACTTCATTTACTACCAAATGTCTTTCATGCCAGAGATTACGGTGAACCATTTAAGATTGTGG
>NZ_JBOEQF010000925.1:0-731 GCF_050689315.1 Aerococcus sp. L_32 | reverse complement strand
TGTGATTTCAGGAAGTAAAGGGGAAATTGTGCTTTATGACTTCCACCGACCAACTAAATTTGACTTAATTGTAGACGATAAGGTCACAAATAATGAAATTTTGAATATTCTCGATGATTTTTACGGTGAAATTACCCATGTCCATGCCAATCTAAAAGCAGGTAGATTAGAAAGTAACCGGATGCCAATGGCGGATACTAAGAAATTCGCAGCCATTATTGATCAATTGAAAGCAGAAATATTCTAGTAAATGCAATCACTCAGATCAAATAAAAGCGTAAACTGCTATAATGAAAGTAAGAAAATTACAGGAGGCTCTTCTATGAAGATTGAACGAGTGGCATTTTTTGATATTGACGGTACCTTATTTGACTCAAGCAAGTACCATCTACCCATTGAACAAAAGGTTCCTGCGTCAACCTACCTTGCCATTGAAAAGTTAAAAGCCAATGGCGTGCTGCCAATTATTGCGACAGGTCGCTGGAAGAACCGAGCTCAGGACTTGGGTGACTTATTGAAAATTGATTCATTTATTACTTCAAATGGTCAGGCAGTTCATATCGAAAATGACCTTGTTTATCAAAACTATATTGACCAAACACTAGTTGAACGAACGATTGACGAGATGCGTTCCCGCGATGTGCCAGGCTTTTTCGACACCAAGAAAGGACTTCATTTACTACCAAATGTCTTTCATGCCAGAGATTACGGTGAACCATTTAAGATTGTGA
>NZ_JBOEQF010000924.1:0-732 GCF_050689315.1 Aerococcus sp. L_32 | reverse complement strand
AAGGAGGATTAGTCGAATGGCAGATATTCAAACTTTAGTCGATCAAGTACTAGCCAATGCTGAAAACGAAGAAAAAGCATCATTAGCGGCATTTGAAGCTGAAACGAATGAAGAAATCAACAAAGCCAAAGCGCGAAACGATGAGCAAATTGCGACTGAAAAGCAACACATCGAAAACGCTGAAGCTAGAAAATTACAAACACAAAAACAAAGCTACTTAAACGTCTTACGTAATGAAAAATTACAAGCCAAACAAGCCTTACTAGAAAAAGTCTACCACCAAGCTATTGTTGAATTACAACAATTATCAAGCGAAGAGTTTACTAGTTTTATTAAAGGCGCTTTAGACCAAGTAGTAGGCACTGAGAACCTTACGTTAACAGTAGGTGAATTCAGCCAACACCAATTCGACGCTGACCAAGTGAAAGCCTTAAACCCATCTATTCAATTAGATGACACTTTCCTTCCTAAGCGTTCAGGTTTTGTTTTAAGTAACGAAGAAGTGGACTACAACTTTACTTTTGAATCAATCATTGAACAAAAGAAAAAAGCATTAGCGCCAAAATTAGTGAAACAAGCATTCTAAGAGAGGGGAGTGACAGCAATGCCAAACGCTACATATGCACAACTGGATACAACCATTCGTGTAAAAGAAAGTAGTTTGCTAGCAAAAGAAGACTATGACGCACTTTTACGTGCCAACTCCCTTGAAGATGTATTTGCTGCCCTACG
>NZ_JBOEQF010000923.1:0-733 GCF_050689315.1 Aerococcus sp. L_32 | reverse complement strand
CACGTCTTCTAACAATACAACATTCCCTTTACGAGTAGATAATTTCTTACCATCTTGAGTAATTAAACCAAATGGAATGTGGTTAATATCTGCAGCCCAGTCATAACCCATTAACTCTAATACAGCTTTTAATTGCTTGAAGTGGTTACTTTGTTCGTTTCCTACCACGTAAAGTGATTGGTCGAAATTATAAGTATCCTTACGGTATAAAGCTGTTGCTAAATCACGTGTGATATATAAAGTCGCCCCATCAGATTTTTTAATTAAAGCTGGGTTTAAGTTATAAGCCTCTAAATCAACGATTGTTGCACCGCGGTCTACCTTTAATAAGCCTTTGTCATTTAATTCATCGATAACAGCTGGCATTTTATCTGAGTAGAATGCTTCTCCGTTGTAAGAATCAAATTCGATGCCAAGGATATCATAGATGCGTTGGAATTCTTTTAATGATTCGTCTTTAAACCATTTCCATAATGCATAAGCTTCTGGATCGCCATCTTCTAGTTTTTTAAACCATAGACGTCCTTCATCTTCAAGACTTTCATCATTTTCTGCTTCTTCATGGAATTGTACATAGTACTTCAACAATTCTTGAATTGGGTTTTCACGAACAGCTTCTTCAGAACCCCATTTTTTGTAACCAACAATCAACTTACCGAATTGTGTCCCCCAGTCACCCAAGTGATTGATACGTACTGGATTGAACCCAACTTTTTTTGTGATGTTGGCAATG
>NZ_JBOEQF010000922.1:0-733 GCF_050689315.1 Aerococcus sp. L_32 | reverse complement strand
TACGTCTTCTAACAATACAACATTCCCTTTACGAGTAGATAACTTCTTACCATCTTGAGTAATTAAACCAAATGGAATGTGGTTAATGTCTGCAGCCCAGTCATAACCCATTAACTCTAATACAGCTTTTAATTGCTTGAAGTGGTTACTTTGTTCGTTTCCTACCACGTAAAGTGATTGGTCGAAGTTGTAAGTTTCTTTACGGTATAAAGCTGTTGCTAAATCACGTGTGATGTATAAAGTCGCCCCATCAGATTTTTTAATTAAAGCTGGGTTTAAGTTATAAGCCTCTAAATCAACGATTGTCGCACCGCGGTCCACTTTTAATAAGCCTTTCTCATCTAATTCGTCGATAACAGCTGGCATTTTATCTGAGTAGAATGCTTCCCCGTTGTAAGAATCAAATTCAATGCCAAGGATATCATAGATGCGTTGGAATTCTTTTAATGATTCGTCTTTAAACCATTTCCATAATGCATAAGCTTCTGGATCGCCGTCTTCTAATTTTTTAAACCATAGACGTCCTTCGTCTTCAAGACTTTCATCATTTTCTGCTTCTTCATGGAATTGTACATAGTATTTCAACAATTCTTGAATTGGGTTTTCACGAACGGCTTCTTCAGAGCCCCATTTTTTGTAACCGACAATCAACTTACCGAATTGCGTTCCCCAGTCACCCAAGTGATTGATACGTACTGGATTGAACCCAACTTTTGTTGTGATGTTGGCAATA
>NZ_JBOEQF010000921.1:0-733 GCF_050689315.1 Aerococcus sp. L_32 | reverse complement strand
GAAGATTTAACGATGGTTGACCAAGACGGGGAAAGCGAAGTAGACCCGCATTTCTGGTTTGATATCACCCTTTACCAAAAAGCGGTGGCTACAGTAGCAGCTGAATTGGTGACTTTAACTGGTGACGAGTCGATCAACGATACGGCGACAGCTTATAAGGAAGAGTTGACTGAATTGGATACCTGGGCGCAAGCAGAAATCGACTCAATTCCTGAAGGTCAACGTTACTTGATTACACCACATGATGCCTTCAACTACTTCTCACAACGTTACGGGATTGAAGTAGTGGCACCACAAGGGATTTCAACACAAGCTGAAGCTTCTAACGCAGATATTTCAACTATTGCAAGCTTTATTGCAGAAAACGAAGTGCCAGCGATCTTTGCTGAATCAACAACTGACCCAGCGCGTATGCAACGTATCCAAGAGGCTGTAAATGCTGATGGTGGCGAAGTGACAGTTGTTTCTGGTGAAGGGCAGGAATTGTTCTCAGATTCACTTGCGAGTGAAGGACAAGAGGGCGATACCTATATCAATATGTTTAAACACAATGTGAACCTAATTGTGTCAAATCTTAAATAGATAAGGTTTAGTAAGATAAATTTTGATGATGTAATGAGAGGATGATAGACAAGATGCCAGCAATAATTAAAGTGGAAGACTTGGCCATGTCTTATGACGACCAACTCGTATTAGAGGATATAAATATTGGCATTAAGGCAAATTCGAAGAC
>NZ_JBOEQF010000920.1:0-735 GCF_050689315.1 Aerococcus sp. L_32 | reverse complement strand
TTCTTGTTTCATTTGTACATACTCTCCTTTTCGCCCTGAACTTCTGCAGCCCAGAGATTATTTTTAACATAACACGAGTAGTCTATCATAATGAACTATCACTTTCAAGTAGAATTTTATCACTTCCCTTAAAATTCCAGCAAGTGATAAGGCCATTATTGAGATACGGCAAAAGTCGTTTAGAGAGGAACGTTGGAACAAAAGTCGATCAATATCTACCAGGTACTGTAGCATATTATGAAACGCAGTCACTTCTGACTTTTGGAGGCAGATATCATAACCAACCTTAACCAGTCCCTCCGCAAGTCGAGCGCTGCAAGGCAGACAGGTATAGTGAAGCCCGAATGCCTTTTATCTAAGACTTTAATTTCTAAAGGCTATTAGAAATCAGCCTATTTACCCTTTTTCCCCTTATCTAAAAAGGTACCAAGTCGGTCAATGAACTGGTCATTAGTTTCAGTTTTCTTCATTTCCTTCAGCATTTCATTGGTATAAACCAACATATCGCCCTTCATCGTCTGGCGCAATTTCCATAAAACTTTCAAGGTCGACTCATCATGCAACAACTCTTCCTTACGTGTAGACGAACGACGAATATCAATCGCTGGGAAGACACGAGACTCTGCCAAGTCACGAGATAAGTGAATCTCAGCATTACCCGTTCCCTTGAACTCCTCATAAATCATATCATCCATACGAGAACCCGTATCTACTAAAGCTGTCGCCAGAATAGTT
>NZ_JBOEQF010000919.1:0-735 GCF_050689315.1 Aerococcus sp. L_32 | reverse complement strand
ATCATTTGTACCTATAGCACCCTACTATTTTAGCGCTTTTGTCCTTATTATTCCAGAACTTCTACTGCTTTGTCTAGTTGGGTGTCATTACTAGCAATTAATGCTTGGATAGCCGAAATCATGGCACTTGCTGTTTCCGTATCAATCACACCTGTTTCAGCGAGTTCTTGGTCCGCTTGGAAAGCTAGCACAGCACTAGTTGTATCCTCTGCAAAAACAGCATCCACTTGGCTATCTTGGTAGCCTAAAGCCACTAGAATCGCTTCAATATTTTGAATCGCTTCTGAAACATCGCCCTCTTGGTAAGTTTGGCTCGTATCAATTAAGGTTAGAGATGCATAATCCGGTAAGCTAGCTTCAACATCCGGCGTTACCCCTGTTTCATTGATCCAAGTACCATTTGGTGTTAACCATTTGGCAATAGTTATTTTCAGTTCTGAATCAGATTCAAGAGAGAAGACATTTTGCACAGTCCCCTTACCAAATGTTTGGCTACCAACAACTGGTATACCTGCAGATTCTTGTAGGGCTGCAGCTAGGATTTCTGAAGCTGAAGCAGACCCTTCGTCTACTAATAAGACCACATCTTCATCAACTTGGAAGTCACCGTAATCAGCGTCTGATGCTTCATATACATAAGGATCCGCATCTTTTTCTTGGACTTGCATAATGGTATCCCCATCATTTAGAAACATATTGGCGATTTGTAGGGCAGAAGTTAATAAACCACCTGGA
>NZ_JBOEQF010000918.1:0-735 GCF_050689315.1 Aerococcus sp. L_32 | reverse complement strand
GTCATTTGTACCTATAGCACCCTACTATTTTAGCGCTTTTGTCCTTATTATTCCAGAACTTCTACTGCTTTGTCTAGTTGGGTGTCATTAGAAGCAATTAATGCTTGGATAGCCGAAATCATGGCACTTGCTGTTTCCGTATCAATCACACCTGTTTCAGCGAGTCCTTGGTCCGCTTGGAAAGCTAGCACGGCACTAGTTGTATCCTCTGCAAAAACAGCATCCACTTGGCTATCTTGGTAGCCTAAAGCCACTAGAATCGCTTCAATATTTTGAATCGCTTCTGAAACATCGCCCTCTTGGTAAGTTTGGCTCCTATCAATTAAGGTTAGAGATGCATAATCCGGTAAGCTAGCTTCAACATCCGGCGTTACCCCTGTTTCATTGATCCAAGTACCATTTGGTGTTAACCATTTGGCAATAGTAATTTTCAGTTCTGAATCAGATTCAAGGGAGAAGACATTTTGCACGGTCCCCTTACCAAATGTTTGGCTACCAACTACTGGTACACCTGCAGATTCTTGTAGAGCTGCAGCTAGGATTTCTGAAGCTGAAGCAGACCCTTCGTCTACTAATAAGACCACATCTTCATCAACTTGGAAGTCGCCGTAATCCGCGTCTGACGCTCCATATACATAAGGATCCGCATCTTTTTCTTGAACTTGCATGATGGTATCTCCATCATTTAAGAACATATTGGCGATTTGTAGGGCAGAAGTTAATAAACCACCTGGG
>NZ_JBOEQF010000917.1:0-738 GCF_050689315.1 Aerococcus sp. L_32 | reverse complement strand
GTTTTAATATTCATTATCGAAAGTGGTTTTCTTAAAATCACTAAAGGCTAATTACGAATGTTTAGGAAATGAGCTAGTTCTTTCGAGAATTAGCTCATTTTTATGTCATTTACAAAAAATAAACGAACATTATCATAAATTTTCCTTTCAAATTGACTAGATTCAATATATAATAAATATCAATATAAAAGAATTTGAAAGGTTGGACTATATGAAAATCAAACGTAGCCCGCGACTAGTGGACATGACACAATATTTATTATCACACCCACACAAGTTGGTGTCGTTAACGTTTTTTGTGTCACGTTACGAATCAGCGAAATCATCCATTTCTGAAGATTTGACGATTTTAAAAGAACAATTTGAATTAAGTGGATTTGGAAGAATCGAAACTGTAGCTGGAGCTGCTGGTGGTGTCATCTATATTCCAACAATGTCAAAAGAGGACGCCATTGTTGAAGTGGAAAATCTGATTTATCAATTAGAAGCTGCAGATGACCGGATTCTACCAGGTGGATACTTCTATCTAACTGACTTGTTAAGTGACCCAGATCAGTTACGCAAAATAGGTAAAATCATTGCAAGTTATTATGCGGAATCAAAAGCAACGGCCATCATGACTATTGCAACAAAAGGTGTGCCAATCGCACAAATGGTTGCACTATACCTGAACATTCCATTCGTTATTGTGCGTCGTGACTCAAAAGTAACTGAAGGCTCAACAGTCTCCATCAACTA
>NZ_JBOEQF010000916.1:0-738 GCF_050689315.1 Aerococcus sp. L_32 | reverse complement strand
GAAAGTATCGTAAGCATGACGTACATTGCGCACCATTTCGTTTAGACGGTTCATCATGTATTGGTCAATTGATGCTAGATCTTCATAGGCAACTGCATCTTTTTTCACATCAAAGTCATACAAGTTTCCTAGTAAGAAACGTACAGTATTACGGATACGACGGTAGTTTTCAGCAACTTGACCTAAGATATCGTCAGAGATACGGACATCGTAGTAAGTGTCTACTGAAGATACCCAAAGACGTAAAATGTCTGCCCCACGTTGTTTGATGACGTCGTTTGGTGACACTGTGTTCCCAATTGATTTGGACATCTTGCGACCTTCACCATCGTTAACGAATCCTTGAGAAAGGACTGAACGGTATGGTGCTTCATCGTTTACTGCGACTGATGTTAATAGTGATGAATGGAACCAACCACGGTATTGGTCAGAACCTTCTAGGTACATGTCAGCTGGGAATGTTAGGTCTTCACGTGTGCGTAATACGCCATGGTGAGATGAACCAGAGTCAAACCATACATCCATGATATCCATTTCTTTGGTGAATTCACCGTTTGGCGATGCTGGATGCGTAAAGCCTTCTGGTAATAAGTCTTTCGCTTCGCGCTCGAACCAGATATTTGAACCGAATTCGTCAAATAGGTTGGCTACATGTTCGATTGTTTCTGGTGTACATACAGGTTCGCCATTTTCTGCGTAGAAGATTGGCAATGGTACACCCCAAACACGTTGACGTGA
>NZ_JBOEQF010000915.1:0-739 GCF_050689315.1 Aerococcus sp. L_32 | reverse complement strand
CGAAGAGGGGATTATTGCTATCAATCAATTTGCAACTGATGGATGCCAACCAGATCTTACTTTATATTTAGATATTACTGCTGAAGAAGGGATTCGCCGGATTCAAGCTAACCGTAGTCAGGCTGAACAAAACCGCTTGGACGTTGAAGCCATTGATTTCCATCAACGTGTTCATAAAGGGTATGGCGTCTTGAAAGACCGTTTCCCAGAACGGATTAAAGTCATTGATGCCACCCAAGATCCTGAAAGTATGCAGCGGGATGCCTTGGCTATTTTAGAAAGCCATTTCCCAACTTTATTTCGTTAATAGAGCTAGTCATCCAAATCATTAAAGCGCCTTAAAGCAATGGAAAGGAGTCCATCTATGGCACACGAACATTTTGATATCGCCAAGAAGCAAGCGGATTTGACCGCTATGATGGACCGGGTCCTCGTCAATAACCGTCTTGGTCATGCTTATATTTTTGAAGGGATGGTCGGCGCTGGTCAAGAAGACATGGCACTTTATTTAGCAGCTTATTTGAATTGCTTAAATCCTGATGACCAAGGGGCTCCTTGTGGTACTTGTAACCATTGTCGTCGGATTCTGTCTGCTGATTATCCGGATGTTTTCCATATTGAGCCAGACGGAAATACCATCAAAATTGACCAGACCAGAGATTTAAAAGAACGGTTGTCTATGTCTTCACTTGAAGGAGACAATCAAATTTTTATCATTCATGAAGCAGAGAAAATGACC
>NZ_JBOEQF010000914.1:0-739 GCF_050689315.1 Aerococcus sp. L_32 | reverse complement strand
AGTCATTTTCTCTGCTTCATGGATAATAAAAATTTGGTTGTCTCCTTCAAGTGAGGACATGGACAACCGTTCTTTTAAATCTCTCGTCTGGTCAATTTTAATGGTATTCCCGTCCGGTTGAATATGAAAAACATCCGGATAGTCAGCGGACAATATCCGACGACAATGGTTACATGTCCCGCAAGGTATCCCCTTGTCAGCTGGATTGAGGCAATTCAAATAGGCCGCTAAATATAGGGCCATATCTTCTTGACCAGAACCTACCATGCCTTCAAAAATATAGGCGTGGCCAAGGCGGTTATTGACGAGGACCCGGTCCATCATAGCGGTCAAATCCGCTTGCTTCTTGGCGATATCAAAATGTTCGTGTGCCATTGATGGACTCCTTTCCATTGCTTTAAGGTGCTTTAAAAATTTGAATGTTTAGCTGAATTAACGAAATAAAGTTGGGAAATGGCTTTCTAAAATAGCCAAGGCATCCCGCTGCATACTTTCAGGGTCTTGGGTGGCATCAATGACTTGAATCCGTTCTTGAAAACGGTCTTTCAAGACGCCATACCCTTTATGAACCCGTTGATGGAAATCAATGGCTTCAACGTCCAGGCGGTTTTGTTCAGCCTGACTGCGGTTGGCTTGAATCCGGCGAATCCCCTCTTCGGCCGTAATATCTAAATACAAGGTCAAGTCGGGTTGGCGGCCATCTGTTGCGAATTGGTTGATGGCAATAATCCCCTCTTCC
>NZ_JBOEQF010000913.1:0-743 GCF_050689315.1 Aerococcus sp. L_32 | reverse complement strand
AAAAGTCAAACGACGTTTCGCATGACGCGCTTTTGGCCATGGATCAGAGAAGTTTAAGAATAACTTGGCCACTTCACCCTCTTCAAAATAAGTAGATAGTTCAAGGGCATTCCCTAAAATAAAGCGTAAATTAGGTAACACTTCACCTTCCAAAGCTTTCTCCATCGCCATCACTAATACTGAATCTTGTAATTCAAGACCAATAAAGTTCACGTCTGGATTACGGCGGGCCATCTCAATAATGAATTGCCCCTTACCAGTTCCCACTTCTAAATGAACAGGATGGTCGTTTTTAAATTCAGATTGCCATTTCCCCTGCATTGTTTCCGGTTCTAAAATGACATATTCTCTATGTTCTGCCATGGCGTCCTTTGCCCACGGTTTATTTCTTACGCGCATAATATCCTCCTAATGATTTGTTCTATAAATGATATCGTTCCAAGAAAAAAAGACGTGACATGAAGTTCACATCCCCCTTTTTTTGACCAATAACGGTCTTATATTGGGCTTCATAAGTCAAGTTCTTCCGACACTTCCCAAAATGCGCCAATTACTCGCAGTAATTGTTCGGCTATTGAAGGAGTAAGAGCCGACGCCTAGAAAGGAAACTTTGCAATCTAATCTGAAAAGCAGTCCTTTCTGGAGAGTCGAACCCGATTTTGGTCCAGCTTATGAGAGGGTTTACGCTTTAGCGTTTACTCTCCTAAATGCGATAGAAGCGTCGAGTTTTAACGACTTTTGTC
>NZ_JBOEQF010000912.1:0-743 GCF_050689315.1 Aerococcus sp. L_32 | reverse complement strand
AACAAAGTCGTTAAAACTCGACGCTTCTATCGCATTTAGGAGAGTAAACGCTAAAGCGTAAACTCTCTCATAGGCTGGACCAAAATCGGGTTCGACCCTCCAGAAAGGACTGCTTTTCAGATTAGATTGCAAAGTTTCCTTTCTTGGCGTCGGCTCTTACACTTTCAAAAGCCGAACAATTACTGCGAGTAATTGGCGCATTTTGGGAAGTGTCGGAAGAGCTTGACTTATGAAGCCCAATAGAAGACCGTTATTGGTCAAAAAAAGGGGGATGTGAACTTCATATCACATCTCTTTTTTCTTGGAACGACATCATTTATAAAACAAATCATTAGGAGGATATTATGCGCGTAAGAAATAAACCGTGGGCAAAGGACGCCATGGCAGAACATAGAGAATATGTCATTTTAGAACCGGAAACAATGCAGGGGAAATGGCAAGCTGAATTTAAAAACAACCATCCTGTTCATTTAGAAGTGGGAACTGGTAAGGGTCAATTCATTATTGAGATGGCCCGCCGTAATCCAGACGTGAACTTTATTGGTCTTGAGTTACAAGATTCAGTATTAGTGATGGCGATGGAGAAAGCTTTAGAAGGTGAATTGTTACCTAATTTACGCTTTATTTTAGGGAATGCCCTTGAACTATCTTCATATTTTGAAGAGGGTGAAGTGGCCAAGTTATTCTTAAACTTCTCTGACCCATGGCCAAAAGCGCGTCATGCGAAACGTCGTTTGACTTTC
>NZ_JBOEQF010000911.1:0-743 GCF_050689315.1 Aerococcus sp. L_32 | reverse complement strand
ATAAATGTGATTTTTATTCTGATTTTAGCCCTTCTTTTCTTCCCATGGTAGCTTTTTCTCACTTTTTTATCATTATTCTTTAATTAGACCTTGCATTATTGACCTTTTTAGTATAAATTAAAATCATATTAGAAAACGAAAGAGGCATCTCATTATGTTAAGCACAACACAAAATAATAAGCATATTGTCATTATTATTATTGATTCTAGGACTTAGGGAATTCGGCAGCAGCCAATTTCATATGTCCTATTTGTGTTGAAACACTAGATGGGACCTAAGCTTCCCATTTAGGGAGGCTTTTTTTATTGGTATAAGTGAATTTTTAGTCTACTTGATAAAGGTTTGCATTGTTGGTATTTATTGGTTGGGTTTGTTTTAGGAGGAAAATATGAATTTGAAGAAATTTGGTTTAACATTATTATCTGCAGCTACTTTAGCTGCCTGTGGTTCAGTGACACAAACATCTAACAGCTCTTCTTCTGCGGGGTCAGAAGATTCTGATACGATTAACATCGGCGGGGACTTTGGTTTAACTGGATCAGCATCTGCTTACGGTTCTTACATCAATGACGGTGCGACTTTAGCCTTCAATGAACTCAACGAATCGGGTGGTATCGATGGTAAGCAAATCAACTATATCGCAACAGATAACAAATCTAACGTTCAAGAGTCTGCCAATGAAGCCACACGTCTGCTAGCAGAAGAAAACTTGTCTGTATTATTAGCGTCAGATATTGCGGCA
>NZ_JBOEQF010000910.1:0-744 GCF_050689315.1 Aerococcus sp. L_32 | reverse complement strand
GGCTGCGATATCTGACGCTAATAATACAGACAAGTTTTCTTCTGCTAACAGACGTGTGGCTTCATTGGCAGACTCTTGAACGTTAGATTTATTATCTGTTGCGATGTAGTTGATTTGCTTACCATCGATACCACCCGCTTCATTGACTTCATTAAAGGCTAAAGTCGCACCGTCATTGATGTAAGAACCGTAAGCAGATGCTGATCCAGTTAAACCAAAGTCCCCACCGATGTTAATCGTCTCAGCATCTTCTGACCCTGCAGAAGATGCGTTGTTAGCTGTTTGTGTAACTGAACCACAGGCAGCTAAAGTGGCTGCAGATAATAATGTTAAACCAAATTTCTTCAAATTCATATTTTCCTCCTAAAACAAACCCAACCAATAAAAACCAACAATGCAAACCTTTATCAAGTAGACTAAAAAATTTGCTTATACCAATAAAAAAAGCCTCCCTAAATGGGAAGCTTAGGTCCCATCTAGTGTTTCAACACAAATAGGACATATGAAATTGGCTGCCGCCGAATTCCCTAAGTCCTAGAATCAATAATAATAATGACAATATGCTTATTATTTTGTGTTGTGCTTAACATAATGAGATGCCTCTTTCGTTTTCTAATATAGTTTTAATTTATACTAAAAAGTTTGAGAATGCAAGATTTAATTAAAGAATAATGATAAAAAAGTGAGAAAAAGCTACCATGGGAAGAAAAGGAGGCCTAAAATCAGGATAAAAATCACATTTAG
>NZ_JBOEQF010000909.1:0-745 GCF_050689315.1 Aerococcus sp. L_32 | reverse complement strand
AAAAGAAGGTTTTACGCTTATAGAAATGGTTCTCGTCTTATTTATTGTGGCAGCCTTGTTATTGCTAATTATACCAAACATGTCCAAGCAAACAAAAAATGTAGAAACTAAAACTAACGCTGCTTTAGTCGAAACTGTTGAAACGCAGATGGAATTATATTTACTAGAACATGATGAAGCAAGTGTCACGGCGGAAGTACTAGCAAACGAAGGCTACATCACCACTGATCAATTAGAAAAATATAATGCTATTCCAGCTGGAACTGTTACCCCTTAGGAATTATTAACATCACCATTTTAAGAGGAGTAGATTTTGATGAAAAAACATAAAAAGAAGTCAGGATTTACTCTTCTGGAAATGATACTTGTTTTATTTTCACTGTCATTATCATTAATACTTGCGGTCCCATATGCAAAAGACGCTATTATCCGCTATGAATCAAAAGTAATGATGCGTAATGTCATGCAACACTTTGAATACGTGCATAAAATGACAATAGTTAGGAAAGGTATTCATTTTGTGACTTTTTCAGGTAATACAGTGGAATTTCGAGCTGATCTATTACGACCTTCACCAGTAGATACGACGTTTGTGTTTCCAAAAGAATCTAAGTTTGTCCATTATAAAAGATTTGAATTTTCTACGTCAGGAACTGTTGGGCCACAAACGATAACCTTAAGAACACCAACGAAGGATTATGCAATTGTTTATCAATTTTCTGGAGGGCGTTATGTTATTGAAGAA
>NZ_JBOEQF010000908.1:0-745 GCF_050689315.1 Aerococcus sp. L_32 | reverse complement strand
GTTGAAGTGACTGAGGAAAATCTTAAAGACAAGAACTTTGAATGGTCTAAATTAAAAGGTGACATCCGTGATGCGCTAAGTAAGAAATTATATAGTGAAACTCAACGCCGTCCGATGATTTTACCAGTCATTATGGAAGCTTCAAACTACCATCCTGACAAAAAAGATAAGAAAAAAGGGAAACAAAACTAAGGGGGTCCGGCATGAACGCGTCACAAAAATTAGTAGTCTGGGTTGAAGGATTATTATTTGTCATCCTGGCTTTATTAATTGAAAGTATCTTCCCAGTAACCATTACAAGTTACAATATTACCGTAGCGATTTCATTAACCCTATTGGTTTTCTATTCATATAGAAGAGGATCAACAGCAGGCTTTATCGCTGGTGCAGTACTTGGAGCAGTAGTGGGGTATTTACAAGTAGAGAATGTACAAACAGAGTGGATGGTGCTAGTGGCTAGTGCAATCCAAACAGCTATGGTTGGGTTATCGGGTAAATTTGCCCGAAACTTACAGCGGACGTTATTCAACCGCCGTATGTCTAGTGTATACCTAAACCTAATTACCGGGACAGTTATGACTTTTGCCGCATTCTTCATCCTAAAATTTATCTTTAATCAATATGTGCTAAATGTTGGTCAAGTGGCTGACGGTACATATGCGATGAGTATGTTATGGTCATTCTTGGCTAACTTAGCCTTAGCTTTAATCATCCTAGTAATCATCTTGAACGTATCATCGAAATA
>NZ_JBOEQF010000907.1:0-746 GCF_050689315.1 Aerococcus sp. L_32 | reverse complement strand
CATAAGGAAACTTTACAGCAATTAAGTGCTTTACGTGATAAAATGAATGCGCAAGCAGCAGGTCAAATCTTTGATCATGTAGAAAATGCTGGTGCTTACACTGTAATCGCTGAACACGTACCAAATCGTTCGATGGATGATTTACGTAAGATTGCGGACGAGTGGAAACAAAAAGGCTCTTCTGATATCCTTGTGCTAGCAACTTCAGTGGATGATAAAGCGAATTTATTAATCGCTGTTGGTCAAGATGCTGTTAAAGCGGGTGTTAAAGCAGGCGACCTAATCAAACAAGTCGCACCAAAAATTGGTGGTGGCGGTGGTGGTCGTCCAGATATGGCCCAAGCCGGTGGTAAAAATCCAGCTGGAATTGAAGAAGCACTTGCATTTGCAAAAGAAATTATTGGCAAATAATGACGATTTCTTGTTAAAATACGGATAATTAGGTAAACTATAGATAATATTTGGAGGTGTTCTGATGAGTAATAAAGATGAAACAGTCCTATTCAATTTCGGAGAAAACAACGAAAAGGATGTCAAAGAGACATTAGAAATCGTATATGATTCTCTTAAAGAGAAAGGGTACAACCCAGTAAATCAAATCGTTGGTTATTTATTATCTGGTGATCCAGCTTATATTCCACGTCATAACGAAGCGCGTAATATTATCCGTTATCATGACCGCGATGAAATTCTTGAAGAATTAATCGTGAATTACATGAAACAATCTGGTCGCGAGTAATGCGATA
>NZ_JBOEQF010000906.1:0-746 GCF_050689315.1 Aerococcus sp. L_32 | reverse complement strand
AAAATGCTAGTTGTATCTAATTCATAATAACACATTTTAACGCATTTTTACATTGTGTTAAAGGGTTTGTGTGGCAGATTCGTTAACATTTTCTTAAAAACATGTTATAGTATTATTCTAATTAGTGACAAATTGTCACAACTTGTGATACGAAAGGACTTCTCCATGAATAAAATCAGACAAAATGCCTTAATGATGCTCGCTTTAACCTTTATCTACACAGGTTTGCAAGTTGCCCGGCCTGCAGCGGATCTAGCTTGGACAAACATCTCACTATCAATCATTATTCCAATTATTGCCATGATTTTCGCCTTTAATGAGAAAGACAATAAATGGCGTTGGTCCCTTGTAACAATTGAAGTCATTCTATTAATTATAATGATCGCTATGGCCATTCTAAAGTAGTATATGGATTTTAAAAAGGTCGAGACTGAAATGGTCTCGACCTTTTTGTATTTACAATATTCTTATGCTTGGTCTTGGTTTTCGACTGCTAAGCCCATCATGACTAAATCATGGAAGGCGTCGTCATGATACATCCCTTTAGGGGTTACACCAATTTCTTCAAAACCAAATTTTTCATATAAGCTAATGGCCCGCATATTATCTTTAGATACTTCTAAACGTAAATAACGTAAGATATCATTTTCTGTTGCCCAGTCAATCATATCTTCCATCATGACACGGGATAAACCCAGTCCCCAGAATCGACGTAGAATGGAAATGCCTAGTTCCCCCATATGCGC
>NZ_JBOEQF010000905.1:0-746 GCF_050689315.1 Aerococcus sp. L_32 | reverse complement strand
ATGGTCAAGATATTATTCAAGAAATCAATCCAGAAAATAAACGGGCTATAGGCCAAATGCTACAGTTTTTAGAGCAAGCTGTTGTGGCCCAAGATGTGGTGAATGACCGAGCGGCTTTATTGGCTTATCTCGATACCCATCATGATCAAATAAACGAAATTTAATTGTAGGAAGGTGTTAGAAGTGACAACCACTTATGCGGTTCTGGACTTAGAAACAACAGGATCTACATATGATAACGGTGACCGCATTATTCAAATTGGGGTGGCCTTTGTTCAGAACGGGCAGGTTGTGGATCAATTTGCTACGGATATCTTTCCTAACCAAGAAATTCCACGTGAAATTACCAAATTGACCGGGATTACTAATGAACAAGTCAAGCGGGCGCCAAAGTTTGAAGCAGTTGCAGAATTCCTTTGGCAAAAGCTGTCCAACACGGTCATTGTTGCCCATAATATTGGCTTTGATTACAAATTTTTAGACAAGAGCTTCCAAGCTCACGGCTACCCGGCTATGACCCATGACCGGGTAGATACTGTGGAAATGGTGCGGACCCTTTTCCCAACGGCAGATTCCTATAAACTTGGTGAATTCTGTCTAGCCCACGGCATCCAACTTGAAAATGCCCATACGGCCATTGATGATGCAGTGGCAACCGCCCATATTTTGATTATGTGTCAGGAAAAAGTAGCCACCATGCCAGTCGAGTTATTCGCCCAGCTTCAGCCATTCTTACATTATTTTAT
>NZ_JBOEQF010000904.1:0-748 GCF_050689315.1 Aerococcus sp. L_32 | reverse complement strand
AATTTCGATGATACGTTCAATATGATTACTAGGATGACTAAAGCTAAGGCTAAGTTAGCCAAGAATGACCATAACATACTCATCGCATATGTACCATCTGCCACTTGACCAACATTTAGCACATATTGATTAAAGATAAATTTTAGGATGAAGAATGCGGCAAAAGTCATCATTGTCCCGGTAATCAGGTTTAGGTATACACTAGACATACGGCGGTTGAATAACGTCCGCTGTAAGTTTCGAGCAAATTTACCCGATAACCCAACCATAGCTGCTTGGATTGCACTAGCCACTAGCACCATCCACTCTGTCTGTACATTCTCTACTTGTAAATACCCCACTACTGCACCAAGTACTGCACCAGCGATATAACCTGCTATTGATCCTCTTCTATATGAATAGAAAACCAATAAGGTTAATGAAATCGCTACGGTAATATTATAACTTGTAATGGTTTCTGGGAATATGCTTTCAATTAATAAAGCCAGGATGACAAATAATAAGCCTTCAACCCAGACTACTAATTTTTGTGACGCGTTCATGCCGCCGGACCCCCTTAGTTTTGTTTCCCTTTTTTCTTATCTTTTTTGTCAGGATGGTAGTTTGAAGCTTCCATAATGACTGGTAAAATCATCGGTCGGCGTTGTGTTTCACTATATAATTTCTTACTTAGCGCATCCCGGATATCACCTTTTAATTTAGACCATTCAAAGTTCTTGTCTTTAAGATTTTCCTCAGTCACTTCAAT
>NZ_JBOEQF010000903.1:0-751 GCF_050689315.1 Aerococcus sp. L_32 | reverse complement strand
CCTAACATGTATAGGACACGTAAGATTTGTTCAGTAATTTGTGAAATCGCGGATGGCTTCATATCTTGGTGCCCTTGGAAGTAACCACGGATAACTGAAATTGTTGGTAGAACAACTAAAGCTGGCACCAGGGACCGGATAACCAAGACTACTGAATCGAAATCACGAGCTGGCGTTGATTGGGCCAAAATAGGTGCGAATGTCCAAAGTAGCACACCCCCAACTAGACCAGTAATGGTCATTAAGGCAAGTCCTGCCTTGAACAAGCGCTTGGCCGTTTTATAGTAGCCGCGTGCGTTATAATAAGCCATTTGCTTAGCGATTGAATCTGGAACCCCGGCGATTGTTATGGACAAGAAAATCGCGTAGTAACTATACCCAATATTGAACAAGGAATTAGCTTCATTGGCGATGTGCGGTTCGCCCATCCAATTGTACCAAGGCATGATGTAAAGGACCCCTAAGATCCGTGACACCATTGAGGCAATGGTCATCCAAGACGCCCCAGCATTCATTTTCTCTTGTGCGCTGGCACTTGGTTTTCTAGGTGGAAGATCTAGTGGATCCACTTCTTCAGGTTGAATCACTTCTTCTACTTCATCAGTCCGATTTAAATTCGGATCATCTATACCCATATTTATTTAGCTCCTTATACAATAATTTTGATTTATTTCAATATTTCATATTTATTGATCTTTGAAAAACACTTAGCTTTCATTTTATATAATACGCCCCGTCATTTCAATCATCA
>NZ_JBOEQF010000902.1:0-752 GCF_050689315.1 Aerococcus sp. L_32 | reverse complement strand
CAAAAAAGTGTGGAAGAAAGGATGCGACCTATTTATGGCTTATAAAATCGGTGTAGTCGGTGAAAAAGACGTCGTTGTTCCTTTCCAATTGATTGGTTTCGACGCCTATCCAGTGATTTCAGGCCAACAAGCCCGTGAAACAATCCGGGAAATGGCTGAAAACCACTATGGTGTGATCTATTTGACCGAAACAATCGCACAGCAAATTCCAGACACCATTGCCTTTTACGACACACAAGTTACCCCAGCAATCATTCTGATTCCTTCACACAAAGGGAGCTTGGGTATCGGGCAGTCTCGTGTAAATGACAACGTTGAAAAAGCGGTTGGTCAAAATATTCTATAAGAAATCAAAATACACAAATTAAAAATCATAGAAAACGATAAGAGGGAGGAACAGTCTTGAAAGACGGAAAAATCATTGAAGTTTCCGGTCCACTGATTAAAGCAAGTGGCATGGAAGAAGCAGCTGTTCGTGATATTTGTTTAGTAGGTGACCTACAATTAACAGGGGAAATCCTTGAAATGCACGGCGATGTTGCTTCAATTCAGGTATACGAGGAAACTTCTGGTCTTAAACCTGGCCAAATAGTAAAAACAACTGGTCAACCATTATCAGTTGAACTTGGACCTGGTATGTTAACGAAAATGTTTGACGGTATCCAACGACCTCTACAAGAGTTCATGGATTCAACCGACTCAAACTACTTAGAACGTGGTGTGCAAGTAGCGCCCCTAGACCGTTCAGCAGT
>NZ_JBOEQF010000901.1:0-753 GCF_050689315.1 Aerococcus sp. L_32 | reverse complement strand
CCGTGCGCCATATGTCCCCACCAAAGGAGGACATCCGTTTGATTTAAGACTTCCTCGGTCAAGCCGTGTTCTGGCTGGTCCAAAGTCGCCATATTGACTTGAAAGTCTGCCGTTAAGAAACTGGCTAAGGCTTCATGAATCCCCTCTGGATAGACAGCTTTCACGTCCTCATCCGTCAATTCATGACGAAACTCATTCCATACTGTTACTCGAATCATCAGAATCCTCCTATTGATTTAGAATTACGGGTTGTCCAGTTTTCGCTGATTGATAAATGGCTTCTAGAATTTCAGTCACTATCAAAGCTTCTCGCGGTTTTACAACCGGCTCTGTATCATGAATAATAGCTTGAATCCACTGCTTTGCTTCCAACACTTCGGGGTCATCCACATCCCCTTCAAAGAAGTCAACTGCACCTGGATCCACAATCACTTGCTTGTCGAATAATAGGCCATGGTCTTCACCATTAATCGTTAACCCATCGTTCATATCCGCACCACCCTTAGTCCCGTGCAAGGTCGTTTTCGCCTCACCTGACTTAACGGTATTCAAGGCCCACGATGATTCTAGATAAATGCTCGCACCATTTTCCATGACGATATACCCAAAGGCTGAATCTTCAACGTTAAATTCTTTGGGATCCCAAGAACCAAAGGCATTTGCAGCATTTTCTGTATCAGCTAATTTTCTATAAGTATTTCCAACGACGTATTTGGGCTGATAATTGTCCATCATCCATAAAGTTAGATCAAG
>NZ_JBOEQF010000900.1:0-754 GCF_050689315.1 Aerococcus sp. L_32 | reverse complement strand
CAACTCGTATATATAAACAAAATAAAAGGTGGAAATATAAAATGGAAAAACAATTTTTTAATGATGTTACAATCTCAACAGTTACTTACCGCGTAAAAAACTTAAACAAAATGAAACGCTACTACAACGAAGTAATCGGTTTAGAAATCTTAAAAGATGAAGAAACTGAAGGTATCGTTGAATTAGGTTTCAAAGGGCAAGATGCACCGCAATTAATCTTAGACGGTAAAGCAGACTACAAATTAATCACTGGTCCGAAAAACGGTCTATTCCACACAGCTTGGTTGTTACCTTCTCGTGCCGCTTTAGGTGATGTTTTATACCGTATGTTATTAAACCAAACACAATTATCAGGTGCTTCAGACCACTCTTACTCAGAAGCATTATACTTACAAGATCCAGAAGACAACGGTATTGAAATTTACGCTGACCGTACTGCTGACCAATGGACACATGATCCAAACGGTGGGGTAACTGGTGTAACTGAACCAATGGATGCTGAAGGCGTATTAGCTAGCCGTTCATCTGACGAGCCACAAGCATTCTTCGCTGAAGGGACAATCATCGGTCACTTACACTTATCATCAGCTAAAGTAGAAGACTTCTTCGGTTTCTTAACAGATGAAATGGTCTTAGAAGAGCAAATGGGCTTCACGAATAATGTCCACTTCACTTCATACTCTGACTACCACCACCACATCGCCGTAAACGCTTGGGGTGCAGAAGCCATGGTACCATACGCTGAAGACCAAAC
>NZ_JBOEQF010000899.1:0-754 GCF_050689315.1 Aerococcus sp. L_32 | reverse complement strand
CTATCGCACCCTGTTTAGTCGGGTTCGAGTCTCCAGAAAGAACTGCGTTTCAGATTAGATTGTAACTGACTTCGTCAGCTACTGCTCTAATCTTCCAACGTTTTCTTTCTGAACGTCGACTCTTACACCCTGTTTAATCTTCTCTATCAATTACCAAGCGAATTCTCTTTGGTCCTTCTACTCGAACTGAATAGATAATGGTACGGATTGCATTTGCAACGCGGCCACCCTTGCCAATCACCCGGCCTACATCATCAGGATGTAGCAACAAATGGTATTCTAAAAATTCATCTCCATCAACAATGTTCAATTGGACTTCATCAGGATGATTCACCAATGGTTTCACAATTGTTAACAATAAATCTTCAATATTTGGCATATCATTCATAGTGTTTACGCTTATTTATTAGCTGCTTTAGCTTCTAATTTGTTTTCGTGGTGTTTTTTCATAACGCCTTGACGAGATAAAATATCACGAACTGTATCAGTTGGTTGCGCACCATCTTTTAACCATTTTAAAGCTAACTCTTCATCTAACTCGATAGTTTCTGGTTGAGTTGTTGGGTTGTAAGTACCAATTTTTTCAATGATACGACCATCACGTGGTGCACGTGCGTCTGCTGCAACGATACGGTAGAATGGGTTACGTTTAGATCCCATACGTTTTAAACGAATTTTTACTGCCATGAGTAAGTTCCTCCTAAAAATTAAGTGTTTTTATATATTTAAAGCCTTAAAAGCTCATCACAAGTAA
>NZ_JBOEQF010000898.1:0-759 GCF_050689315.1 Aerococcus sp. L_32 | reverse complement strand
ATCATACCCGCTAACATAGCAGTTGCTTCAATTCGTTTGATTGGTTCACTTTCTTGATTTTGATACTCGAAGAACTCTGTAATTAACTCACTTGCAGAAGAAGCATAAGGCTCAATATATTCTAACAATACATTATCTGGTACTTCTTCCCCCTTACGGTGGTGGTCAATAATAATAACAGGTCTATTCGGTGTAATCAAGTCTGGTGCAGTGGTAATTGACGGACGATGTACGTCCACCAAGAATAATAGTGAATCCTGTGCCATCAACTCTTCTGCTTGTTCAGGCGAGATAATTGATTCCGCAATTGATTCATCCTTACGTAACTCCACCAATAAACGTTCAATATCATCATTAATACGACTTTCATCAATAATCACATAACAAATTTGGTTATTCATTTGAGAAATACGACGAATACCCAAGCAAGCACCAACAGCATCCATATCTGGATAATCATGCCCCATAACGAATACTGAAGACGTGTTTTGAATCATTGTTGAAATAGTATTGGCGATTTGACGTGAACGTACACGTGTACGTTTTTCCATAGGGTTTGTCTTACCACCATAATAACGCGCTTTTTGATTTTTAGTACGGACAACGACTTGGTCACCACCACGACTTTGCGCAAGATCTAAGTTAGACTGTCCTTGTTCAGAAATATCATCCACATCAATAACGTCATCTTTCTCCTGGTATGAAATCCCCATAGAAATCGTTAATGGTGTATTGGCCTTTGATGTTTTCTCACGAAGG
>NZ_JBOEQF010000897.1:0-759 GCF_050689315.1 Aerococcus sp. L_32 | reverse complement strand
CTTCATTGCTTTTGTATTTGAACGATCTGGGCTATAGTCTTTTAAAATATCTACCATTTTTTGTGCCTCCTATAATTTGTCTACCCTTGTCTTGATATTCTCATTCTATCATACCTAATAGGACTTTGATTCAAGGGACAATCGCTTAAAGGTAATCGTTTTAATCTATCAAAACCTTGAATAATTCTAGTCCACCGCTAGTCCAGCTCTTCAGAGCAATGCTAGGAAAGTATAGTCCGAAGTCTTACTCAATAATAATGACATCTCATTTAAGTCCCAATGGCTGTTGCTTGTTGTCTTAACATTTTCTTGATAGAATGTAAGCGTGTACATGAAAATTTAGAAAACTTAGATACGGAGGCTTTTCATATATGACAAATCTACTAATATTAGTGTCTCATAGCCAAACCATCACAGAGGGCCTAAAAGAATTGTTAGAAACCATGGTACCCAATGACCACAATGCCTTTTCAGTCATTGCTGCAGGTGGGACCGATGACGGTGAAATCGGTACGTCCGTCAACAAGATCACGGAGGCCATTTTTGCTAATACGGATAAGGAAATTTTTATCTTCACGGATATGGGATCAGCCGTCTTATCTGCTGAGACAGCCCTAGACTTCGTGGAGGACGAGATAAAAGCACATATCCACCTTGTTGAAGGGCCGCTGGTTGAAGGGGCCTATGTGGGTGCTGTTCAATCAACCATTAACCGTACACCAGACCAAATTTTAGAAGCCATTAAAGAACAAAGCTAAG
>NZ_JBOEQF010000896.1:0-762 GCF_050689315.1 Aerococcus sp. L_32 | reverse complement strand
GCCTGTTTTTACCCAACCAGAAGACAAAATTGCACCTGAGATTGTCCAAGCTATCTCGAAAAAAATCACTGAAGCTGATGGGGTGATTATTTCAACACCTGAATATGACCACTCAATTACCGCTGGTTTGAAATCCTTATTAGAATGGATTTCCTATACTGACCAAGCACTCATGGATAAAGCGGTGATGATTGTTGGTGGCTCACTAGGTAGCTTAGGGACTTCTCGTGCACAAAATCATCTACGTCAAATCCTTGATTCACCTGAATTAAAAGCACGTGTCATGCCAGGTACTGAATACTATTTATCTAATTCAGGTAAAGCTTTTGATGAAGATGGCCACTTAATCTATCCAGAGAAAGTTGTTGAACTAGAAAAACATTTCACCGAATTCATTGGCTTTGTTGAAATCCTTGCACAACTGCGTGAACAAGGGCAATTAACAAGCCGTCGGGACACAAACTTTTCGTGGGAAATTGGCTAAGGAGGACATGATACATGATGAAATTTATTGCTATCGCTGGTAGTGCCGCTGAAAAATCATATAACCGGACTTTACTTGAATTTATGCAAAAGCACTTTGCTAATAAAGCTGAAATAGAGATACTAGACCTTCGCCAAGTACCTATATTCGTAGAAACTGAAGAGCAAGATGACTTACCAATTATTCAAACTTTTAATGAGAAAATCTCTGCTGCAGATGGGGTCATTTTAGCTACACCTGAACACAATCACTCCATCCCTTCTGCCCTAAAAAATATC
>NZ_JBOEQF010000895.1:0-762 GCF_050689315.1 Aerococcus sp. L_32 | reverse complement strand
ACCTGTTTTTACCCAACCTGAAGACAAAGTTGCACCTGAGTCTGTACAAGTGATTTCTCAAAAAATTGCTGAGGCTGATGGCGTCATCATTTCGACGCCTGAATATGACCACTCAATTACAGCCGCTTTGAAGGCTTTGTTAGAATGGATTTCTTATACTGACCAAGCACTGATGGATAAGGGTGTCATGATTGTTGGTGGGTCTTTAGGAAGTTTGGGAACATCTCGTGCTCAAAGTCACCTACGCCAAATCCTAGATTCCCCTGAATTAAAAGCTCGCGTGATGCCTGGTACTGAATATTATTTATCAAATTCAGGGCAAGCTTTTGATAAGGATGGCCAATTGGTTTACCCAGAAAAAGTCACTCAACTAGAAAACCACTTCACGGAATTTACAGGTTTTGTTGAAATCCTGACTCAGCTTCGTGAACAGGGACAATTGACTAGTCGTCACGATGCAAACTTTTCTTGGGAAATTCGATAAGGAGGATACCTCATATGATGAAATTTATTGCTGTTGCCGGTAGTGCCGCTGACAAATCATACAACCGTACTTTACTTGAATTTATGCAAAAGCATTTTGCTAATAAAGTTGAGATTGAAATTCTAGACCTTCGTGAAGTGCCTATGTTTGTGGAAACGGAAGATCAGGATAACTTACCTATTATTCAAACCTTTAATAAAAAAATCGTCGCTGCCGACGGTGTGATCCTAGCAACACCTGAACATAACCACTCTGTCCCTTCTGCCCTTAAGAGTTTA
>NZ_JBOEQF010000894.1:0-762 GCF_050689315.1 Aerococcus sp. L_32 | reverse complement strand
GTCTGGTTTACAGGGTCTGCCCAAGGTATGTATTGGTTTGTCTATACACCGCGGTTTATCTTAGGGGCATTATCAGGGTCATTAATTGCCTACCTAGTCCTGGTCAGAATAGACAAAGTGCCTTATATTCAACGGGTCAAGAAAACATTTGGCTAATAAGTTGAAGGCACAAAAAACTACCATTTGCGAGGTAGTTTTTTTCTATAAAAAGTGTTATCAAAAAAAGCGCTACACCTATTCAGATGTAACGCTTGCTTTTAGCTATATTAGAATTTATTTCAATGCATCGACAATTGCTTGATCAAATGCAGGTAAGTCTTCAGGCGTACGGCTTGAAATTAATTTACCAGCTTCATCGATCACAACTTCTTTGTCATAGAAATTTGCACCAGCATTTTTCACATCAATTGCCACTTGTTTCACTGCGGTAATGTCTTTACCTTTTAAGGTTTCAGCATTTACCAATAATTGAGGACCATGGCAGATGGTGAAAATCCATTTGTTGTTGCTGTCAAAATGACGTACAAAGTCTAACATGCTGTCATGTTTACGTAGTTGGTCAGGTGAATAGCCACCAGGAATTAATAAGGCATCGAAATCTTTCGCTTCTACTTCATCGATAGATTTTTCAATAGTTACTTCAGTTCCTTCAGCTTTACCACGAACAGTTTCACCGGCTTTCATACCGATTGTGACGACTTCATGTCCTGCTGCTTCTAAAGCTTTCTTTGGTTCAGTATATTCAGAGTCTTCAAATAAGTT
>NZ_JBOEQF010000893.1:0-763 GCF_050689315.1 Aerococcus sp. L_32 | reverse complement strand
TTTCATTGCTTTTGTATTTGAACGGTCAGGACTGTAATCTTTTAAAATATCTACCATACTCGTGCCTCCTATAATTTGTCTATTCTTGTCTTGATATTTTCATTCTATCATACCTAATAGGACTTTGATTCAAGGGACAATCGCTTAAAGGTAATCGTTTTAAACTATCAAAAACTTGGCTAATTCTGGTCCCAACGCTTGTCGAGCCTTCAGGGCAATGATACGTAAGTATAAATAATACAAAGGCTTACTCACTAATAATGCCAGCCCATTTAAGTCCCAATGGCTGTTGCTTGTTGTCTTAACTTTTTTTTGATAAAATGTAAGCGCGTACATGAAATTTTACAAAAACTTACATATGGAGGCTTTTCTTATATGACAAATTTACTAATATTAGTGTCCCATAGCCAAACCATCACAGAGGGTCTAAAAGAATTATTAGAAACCATGGTACCAGATGACAACAATGCCTTTTCAGTCATTGCTGCAGGGGGTACCGAAGATGGCGAAATCGGTACGTCCGTCAGCAAAATTACGGAGGCCATTTTTGCTAATACGGACAAGGAAATTTTCATCTTCACGGATATGGGATCAGCCGTCTTATCGGCGGAAACGGCGCTAGACTTCGTGGAGGACGAGATAAAAGCCCATATCCACCTTGTTGAAGGGCCACTGGTTGAAGGGGCTTATGTGGGTGCTGTTCAATCAACCATTAACCGTACACCAGACCAAATTTTAGAAGCCATTAAAGAACAAAGCTAAA
>NZ_JBOEQF010000892.1:0-765 GCF_050689315.1 Aerococcus sp. L_32 | reverse complement strand
GTATTTAACGCCTTCAACCCATTCAATATCGTAAACTGAATCTACTTCTTGGATGTAAGAAGCTAAACGTTCTAAACCATATGTTAATTCCGATGTAACAGGTTTACATTCTAAACCACCAACTTGTTGGAAATAAGTAAATTGAGTGACTTCCATCCCATCTAACCAAACTTCCCAACCTAAACCAGCACAACCAAGTGATGGGTTTTCCCAGTTGTCTTCTACAAAACGAATATCATGTTTTAATGGGTCAATTCCTAATTGTTTCAAGCTTTCAATGTATAATTCTTGAATGTTATCTGGGTTTGGTTTCATCACCACTTGGAATTGGTGATGTTGGTATAAACGGTTAGGGTTCTCACCGTAACGACCATCTGCTGGACGACGAGATGGTTCTACATAACAAGCGTTCCATGGTTCAGGACCAATTGCACGCAAGAAAGTATAAGGTGACATGGTACCCGCACCTTTTTCTGTATCATAAGCGTTTAAAACTAAACAACCTTGTTCAGCCCAGTAGTTTTGTAAAGTTAAAATTATATCTTGAAATGTTTTTTGATTCGTTGCCAAGATGTTCACTTCCTCATTTTTTAATCTATTATGATAGTGGTCAAATACATCAGAAGACAGAAAAAAGCCCCTATGTATTTGAAAAAACAAACACATAGGGACGATTGTCTCGCGGTTCCACCCTACTTCTAACGGATAAAATCCATTAGCGCTTTATTGTTAAGTGCTCCAATATGCCTTCACAAGGTTTCAATT
>NZ_JBOEQF010000891.1:0-765 GCF_050689315.1 Aerococcus sp. L_32 | reverse complement strand
GATTGAAACCTTGTGAAGGCATATTGGAGCACTTAACAATAAAGCGCTAATGGATTTTATCCGTTAGAAGTAGGGTGGAACCGCGAGATAATCGTCCCTATGTGTTTGTTTTTTCAAATGCATAGGGGCTTTTTTGTGTCTTCTGATGTATTTGACCACTATCATAATAGATTAAAAAATGAGGAAGTGAACATCTTGGCAAAAAATCATAAAACATTTCAAGATATAATTTTAACGTTACAAAACTACTGGGCTGAACAAGGGTGTTTAGTTTTAAACGCTTATGACACAGAAAAAGGTGCGGGTACCATGTCACCTTATACTTTCTTGCGTGCAATTGGTCCTGAACCATGGAACGCTTGTTACGTAGAACCATCTCGCCGTCCAGCAGATGGTCGCTACGGTGAAAACCCTAACCGTTTATACCAACATCACCAATTCCAAGTCGTGATGAAACCAAACCCAGATAACATTCAAGAATTATACATTGAAAGCTTGAAACAATTAGGAATCGACCCATTAAAACATGACATTCGTTTTGTAGAAGACAACTGGGAAAACCCCTCACTTGGTTGTGCTGGTTTAGGTTGGGAAGTTTGGTTAGACGGGATGGAAGTCACTCAATTTACTTATTTCCAACAAGTTGGAGGTTTAGAATGTAAGCCTGTTACCTCTGAATTAACATATGGTTTGGAACGTTTAGCTTCTTACATCCAGGAAGTAGATTCAGTTTACGATATTGAATGGGTTGAAGGCGTTAAATAT
>NZ_JBOEQF010000890.1:0-766 GCF_050689315.1 Aerococcus sp. L_32 | reverse complement strand
CATTGATATCTTGACCCTTGCTGGCTACTAAACCACCTAAGACATCATTGTGACCACCAATATATTTCGTTGCTGAATGGATGACAACATCCGCCCCTTCTTCAAGTGGGCGTTGGATGAGTGGTGTGTAGAAAGTATTGTCTACAACAACTACAGCGCCAACTGCATGGGCACGTTTAGAAATTTCCGCAATATCAAATTCCACCATCATTGGATTAGTTGGTGTTTCGATGAAGACTAATTTCGGTCCTTTTTCAATTTCAGCGTACACTTCATCTTCTGTTAAACAGTAAGTGAAGTTGTAGAAGCCCTTTTCCTCCATGTGATGGAAGTAACGGTATGAGCCACCATATAAATCTTGTAGGGTAACGACTGTATCACCATGTGATAATAAGCCTTCAATAACTAATTGAATAGCTGCCATACCTGATGACGTAGCAAACCCTTGTTCACCATTCTCCAAAACGGCAATTGCTTCTTGCAAGACGTCACGAGTTGGGTTGGCCGTACGTGTATAGTCGTAACCAGTGGATTCACCTAGGCCTGGGTGTTTATAGGCTGTTGAGAAATATAGTGGGGTATTAATCGCACCATAAGCCTTATCACTACGGTTACCAATTTGTGCAAGCAAAGTTTCAATATGTCGTTCTGTCATCGTCATTACCGTCCTTCTATTAAAATTCAATTAAATTCCGTTATCGCTTTTACCAATCATAACATGGTTTAAATGATTAAAATTTATGGATATTAGAACGGTGTTGTTCGC
>NZ_JBOEQF010000889.1:0-766 GCF_050689315.1 Aerococcus sp. L_32 | reverse complement strand
TTTTTCAGTATCGAATAAGGCTTTTTGGACCGCTTCAAGGGTAGCTTCAGAAGCCCCCTCAAATTGGTAAAGATTGTAGAAAGCAATTTCAGTATCCGCAGCAAAATTTAAAAATTCTAAGGCCTCTTTAGTATATTTTTGACCTTCAACATCGAATTGGGCGTTATTTTTTGTAATGACTTGCATGTTTGGCCTCCAATTATTCAAAGTAATGCACTAGCTCTAAAGGTTCGATGTACTCGTCACCTTTATAGACACGCATGTTTCCACCTGCAACTTCATCGATTAAGACAATGACATCAGAATTGTCTAAGCGACCAAATTCTAATTTGATGTCATATAATTCTAGGCCTTTTTCGGCTAAAGCTTCTTTGATAACTAGGGAGATATCTTGGGTTAATTTCTTCAATTGCTCGTATTCGCCAGCTTTTAAAATATCTAATTGCTCTAAGGCATCTTGGGTGATCAACGGATCTTGGCGGTCGTCATCTTTTAAAGTGAACTCTACGTAGGCATCAAGTGGTGTACCTGATTCAATGTAAGCCCCGTAACGTCTGATAAAGCTACCAACAGCTTTAAAACGACAAATGACTTCTAACCCTTCACCAAATACAGAGGCTTTTTCAATCTGCATGGTGTTTTCTTCAGTATTTGAAGAAATATAATGCGTTGGAATATTCTTTTCTTTAAATAATTCAAAAAAGTATGTTGAAAGCACAACATTAGAGTGGCCTGACCCTTCAATCGTTGCCCCTACTTGGTTTTC
>NZ_JBOEQF010000888.1:0-769 GCF_050689315.1 Aerococcus sp. L_32 | reverse complement strand
AAAACCTTCTTGGACCAATATAAACATGTCTTACAAACAGAAGGTTACCTGCAATTCAAAACGGATAACCAAGGATTATTTGAATATTCACTGACTTCAATGTCACAGTATGGCATGGATTTCTTAGAAATTTCGTTGAACTTGCATGAGTCGGATATTGAAGGCAATGTCCAAACAGAGTATGAAGAAAAATTCTCAGCCCGTGGCTTTAGAATTAACTATATGTTGGCTAAATTTAAATAGAAAAAATGAGGGACTGTGACTTTAATTGTCATAGTCCCTCAATTATGCTTACAGCTTATAAAAATCTAGAAAGTTGCCGGTTTTTGGGTCTGCCATAAATTCGTATTGAACTAATTCGTTGTCTTCTGTACGGGAGATTCCGCCGTAGAAGACTTCTTGTTTTTGGCCAAAGCGTTCTGCTTGAATGGGTTGTAATTCAATCCAAGAACCTTCGATGGTACCTGGGTCGGTGAATAGGGCTTTGGCTTTTTGAAGGACGTCATTGCCGTCTACTTTTTTAGAATGGTCGGCTACTAATGCGCCCACAACGCCACCGATAACTAGTCCGCATCCAAATAGGAAACCTGCTAGTAAGACGTCGTCACGTTTTGTTGGTTGTTGGTTGTATTGATTAGACATATAATCGCTCCTTTGTTGTCATAAGGGTGAATAAGTGAATCTATTTCGATAAGTGATCATGAACATATTATAACAATCATGGCTGGCAAAATATAGTTTTACCTATTCATAATTGTTTGGCGTATAT
>NZ_JBOEQF010000887.1:0-770 GCF_050689315.1 Aerococcus sp. L_32 | reverse complement strand
GTTTCCGTGAATTGGTAAATGAAATTACGATGTTTCTTGGTTACGAGGTAACGCGTGATTTATCAATGGAAGAAGTTGAAATTGAAACACCTTTAGTTAAAACAACCCAAAAAGTTATTGCTGGTAAAAAATTAGCGATTGCCCCAATATTACGTGCTGGTTTAGGAATGGTTGATGGCATGCTATTATTGATGCCTGCAGCAAAAGTAGGTCACATTGGTATGTTCCGTGACGAAGAAACTTTACAACCACAAGAATACTTCTTCAAAATGCCTCAAGACATTGAAGAGCGTGAAGTAATCGTAGTAGACCCAATGTTAGCGACTGGTGGATCTGCCATCATGGCCATTGATTCTCTAGTGAAACGTAATGTTAAAGCAGAAAGCATTAAATTTGTATGTTTAGTTGCAGCGCCAGAAGGTGTTAAAGCTTTACAAGATGCTTACCCAGAAGTTGATATTTTTTCGGGTGCATTAGATGAGAAGTTAAACGAAGATGGCTACATCTTACCAGGTCTTGGTGACGCTGGTGACCGTCTATTTGGTACCTTATAATTGTCATCAATTACATGTATATGCTACTCTTGATATACAAAACCAAGCATAGACATTTGAAACAAATAAATTAATATTAGATAGGTGATAATAAAAATGACGGAAAACATGATTGTTAAGGGTGGCCGTAAGTTAAATGGGCATGTAAGGGTTGATGGTGCAAAAAACGCTGTTTTACCTTTATTAGCAGCCACTTTATTAGCAGACCAAGGGAAA
>NZ_JBOEQF010000886.1:0-770 GCF_050689315.1 Aerococcus sp. L_32 | reverse complement strand
ATTTCCGTGAATTGGTAAATGAAATTACAATGTTTCTTGGTTACGAGGTAACGCGTGATTTATCAATGGAAGAAATTGAAATTGAAACACCTTTAGTTAAAACAACCCAAAAAGTTATTGCTGGTAAAAAATTAGCGATTGCCCCAATTTTACGTGCTGGTTTAGGAATGGTTGATGGCATGCTATTATTGATGCCTGCAGCAAAAGTAGGTCACATTGGTATGTTCCGTGACGAAGAAACTTTACAACCACAAGAGTACTTCTTCAAAATGCCTCAAGACATTGAAGAACGTGAAGTAATCGTAGTAGATCCAATGTTAGCGACTGGTGGATCTGCCATCATGGCTATTGATTCACTAGTGAAACGTAATGTTAAAGCAGAAAGCATTAAATTTGTATGTTTAGTTGCAGCGCCAGAAGGTGTGAAAGCTTTACAAGATGCTTACCCAGAAGTTGATATTTTTGCGGGTGCATTAGATGAGAAGTTAAACGAAGATGGCTACATCTTACCAGGTCTTGGTGACGCTGGTGACCGTCTGTTTGGTACCTTATAATTGTCATCAATTACATGTATATGCTACTCTTGATATACAAAACGAAGCATAAACATTTGAAACAAATAAATTAATATTAGATAGGTGATAATAAAAATGACGGAAAACATGATTGTTAAGGGTGGCCGTAAATTAAAAGGGCATGTAAGGGTTGATGGGGCAAAAAACGCTGTCTTACCTTTATTAGCAGCCACTTTATTAGCAGACCAAGGGAAG
>NZ_JBOEQF010000885.1:0-770 GCF_050689315.1 Aerococcus sp. L_32 | reverse complement strand
CTACTGCAAGAAACGGGTTCAGGATTTGCCAACGAAGCAAGTGGGTCAATGAACTATGATTATGAAGCAGATAAAGTAACGACTGGTTTTGGACAAGGGATTTACGTAACACCTTATCAAATGATGCAAGCCTTCACCGCAATTGCTAACGACGGGAATATGATGAAATTACAATTGGTTAACCGTTATGAAGAAGATGGGACCATGCAAGTTGTTGAACCAGAAGTAGTTTCTTCACCAATTTCAAAAGAAACTGCCAATAAGACCCTTGAATACTTACAATCTGTTGTTTATGCAGATACAGGTACCGGGGCCGCTTATGACTTAGACGGCTACACAGTATCTGCTAAGACAGGTACTGCTGAGGTCTTCAACCTTGAAACCAACACTTATGAAGCAGGTTTAACCAAATACTTATACTCTGTAGTTGGATTTGTCCCAAGTGAAGATCCGCAATATGTCCTTTATATCACAGCGGAACAACCGAAGAACTTGGAAACAACCGCAAGCGATATGATGACAGAAATTTATACACCACTATTAACTAGGGCCCTAGAATATAATGCCTTAGGTGATAGTGAGTCAGTTGTGACGGCAACCGTCCCTGATGTGTCAGGATTAACTGTCGGAGAGGCGCAACAAAACTTATCAGATGCTAGCTTCGTCAATGTAGAAGTGATTGGTGACGGGGAAAAAATCGTCAGCCAAACCCCTGCAGTAAACGAAGAAGTGTCTGTTACACAACCAATCTTCTTGATGTCTGATGATAT
>NZ_JBOEQF010000884.1:0-770 GCF_050689315.1 Aerococcus sp. L_32 | reverse complement strand
TTACTGCAAGAAACGGGTTCAGGATTTGCCAACGAAGCAAGCGGGTCAATGAACTATGAGTATGAAGCAGATAAAGTAACGACTGGTTTTGGACAAGGGATTTATGTAACACCTTACCAAATGATGCAAGCCTTCACGGCAATTGCTAACGACGGGAATATGATGAAGTTACAATTGGTTAACCGTTATGAAGAAGATGGGACTATGCAAGTTGTGGAACCAGAAGTAGTTTCTTCACCAATTTCAAAAGAAACTGCTAATAAGACTCTTGAATACTTACAATCTGTTGTTTATGCAGATACAGGAACCGGGGCCGCTTATGACTTAGATGGTTATACAGTATCCGCTAAAACAGGTACAGCAGAGGTCTTCAATCTTGAAACCAATACCTATGAAGCAGGTTTAACCAAATACTTGTACTCTGTAGTCGGATTTGTCCCAAGTGAAGATCCGCAATATGTCCTATATATCACAGCGGAGCAACCGAAAAACTTGGAAACGACTGCTAGCGAGATGATGACAGAAATTTATACACCACTCTTAACAAGAGCGCTTGAATATAATGCCTTAAGCGATAGTGAATCAGTTGTGACGGCAACCGTCCCTGATGTGTCAGGATTGACCATTAGTGAGGCGCAACAGACCCTATCAGATGCTAGCTTCGTCAATGTAGAAGTGATTGGTGATGGGGAAAAAATCGTCAGCCAAACCCCTGCAGTAAACGAAGAAGTGTCTGTTACACAACCAATCTTCTTGATGTCTGATGATAC
>NZ_JBOEQF010000883.1:0-770 GCF_050689315.1 Aerococcus sp. L_32 | reverse complement strand
TACTTAGGAGAAAAAGTAACAAACGCAGTTATTACTGTTCCTGCTTACTTCAACGATGCACAACGTCAAGCAACTAAAGATGCTGGTAAAATCGCTGGTTTAGAAGTTGACCGTATCGTTAACGAACCAACAGCAGCCGCATTAGCTTACGGTTTAGACAAAGTTGACGCAGACGAAAAAGTCTTAGTATTTGACCTTGGTGGTGGTACTTTCGACGTTTCTATCCTTGAATTAGGTGACGGTGTCTTTGAAGTATTATCTACTTCTGGTGACAACAACTTAGGTGGGGACGACTTTGATAACGCCATCGTAAACCACTTAATCGCTGAATTTAAATCAGAAAACGGTATTGACCTTTCTTCTGACAAAATGGCTATGCAACGTCTAAAAGATGCTGCTGAAAAAGCGAAAAAAGACTTATCTGGTGTAACGTCAACACAAATTTCATTACCATTCATTACGGCTGGTGCTGAAGGTCCACTTCACTTGGAAGTTACTTTATCTCGCGCGAAATTTGACGAATTAACTTACGACTTAGTACAACGTACAAAACAACCAGTTAAAAACGCCTTATCTGATGCTGGTTTATCTAAATCAGATATTGACCAAGTTATCTTAGTTGGTGGTTCTACTCGTATCCCAGCTGTTATCGACATGGTTAAAGCTGAAACTGGTAAAGAGCCTAACCGTTCAGTTAACCCTGATGAAGTAGTAGCTATGGGTGCTGCAATCCAAGGTGGGGTTATCTCAGGTGACGTTACAGACGTCGT
>NZ_JBOEQF010000882.1:0-770 GCF_050689315.1 Aerococcus sp. L_32 | reverse complement strand
TTGTGTCCCGGTCTTCGTTGTTGGCATAGTTAAAATGGCCATATGAGGGTTGGTAGCGGTGATTATGATCTTTTTCGGCTAGATAATAATCCATCTGCTGACGGTCGTCTCCTTGACCCTCTCTTTGATAGGTCTTTTTAGGCGGAATTTGCCGTCCAGAAGATTGGTCCTCCCCCTGGTTATACCAGTTCATGTAATTGGGGAAAGTAATTGGATTGTCATTTTTCTCGTGTAACAAAGAATCATTCTCCTTATGATAAAATGGGACAAATTGTTCAGGCTGATTTGCGGACTTCTCTTCAAATCGCTGCCATTTATCCTTAGAATGTCTCAGTTTGTCATGCTCTCGACTCAACTACTCACCCCCAACACAATACATGTATAGTTTGCCTAATCAGACCGTATAATATCTGCTAAGCGTCAACGAAATGTTCACTGTTAATTTTATCAAATGATGTTCCAACTGGCACGTCATTTTTAATTTCAAGGATACCTTTTCGTACATGTTCAGGGTCGACACCTAATTCAAATGCAGAAGTTAACATACCGTAGCTTGAAACGCCACGCAGTTCACCTTCCCAAATCACTTGACCATTTGGCATTACAGCACCTGGCAAGGCCGCCACTACAAACATCCCTTCGCGGACATTTGGCGCACCACAAACAATTTGAACAACCTCATCTGGGCCAATTTTGGTTTGCGTAATATGCAAGTGGTCAGAACCTTCTAAATCCTTCACTTCTAAAACTTCAGCCACGACTAAACGCGG
>NZ_JBOEQF010000881.1:0-773 GCF_050689315.1 Aerococcus sp. L_32 | reverse complement strand
ATGCAAGTATTGGTTATCATGACTGACATGACTAACTACTGTGAAGCCTTACGTGAAGTATCTGCAGCCCGCCGTGAAGTACCAGGACGTCGTGGTTATCCAGGTTACCTATATACCAACCTGTCTACACTATATGAACGTGCTGGCCGTATCAAAGGGTCTAAAGGTTCTGTAACGCAGATTCCAATCCTGTCTATGCCAGAGGATGACATTACCCATCCAATTCCTGACTTAACAGGTTATATTACCGAAGGGCAAATTATCTTAGACCGTGACCTTGATGCACGTGGTATTGAGCCACCAATCAACGTATTGCCATCACTTTCTCGTCTAAAAGATAAAGGTACCGGTGAAGGTAAAACACGTAAAGACCACGCTGCAACCATGAACCAACTATTTGCTGCCTATGCGAAAGGTAAACAAGCCAAAGAATTATCTCAAGTATTGGGTGAATCAGCCCTATCTGAAACAGATAAGAAATACGTAGAATTTACCACCGCATTTGAAGACAAATACGTTGATCAAGGTTTTGAGTACAACCGTACGATTGAAGAAACCTTAGACCTTGCTTGGGAATTACTAGCGATCTTGCCTCGTACAGAATTAACACGTATTAAAGATGATTTAATCGATACATACATGCCTTCAACTGAAGGAGAGTGATTTTAAATGGCAAATGCGCTAAATGTCAAACCAACACGGATGGAACTGAGCACATTAAAAGACCGTTTAAAAGTTGCTCAAAATGGTTATGACTTGCTAAAAGATAAGCA
>NZ_JBOEQF010000880.1:0-774 GCF_050689315.1 Aerococcus sp. L_32 | reverse complement strand
TAAAATTACTACTCATAATAAAACCCTTTTCTTAAAAAATCTAACATAATTTATA
The DNA here is from genome assembly GCF_050689315.1 of Aerococcus sp. L_32. Lineage (NCBI taxonomy): Bacteria > Bacillati > Bacillota > Bacilli > Lactobacillales > Aerococcaceae > Aerococcus > Aerococcus sp. L_32. Next base: position 719 of record NZ_JBOEQF010000880.1, on the reverse strand, counting down.
AATTATGTTACCACCAATAATACTAGTATAAAAATTTAACTTCAATTTTTTAAAAAAAAGACATTAATTCATATTTTGATTAATGTCTTTATATTTTATTCTAATATTAGTTTGCACTACCTGGTTCTGGTGCGCCTTCCCATACTGGGATTGACGAGCCTGCTGACATTTCGTCGATGATTGCTGCGACTTCGTCTGTTTGATAGTATTCTAGAATTGTATTGTAAACTTCGTTGTCTGTTTCGTCTTCACGTACTGCAATCACGTTGTAGTATGGTTTTGATGATTCTGCGACTGGCTCAAGGTAAATGGAGTCTTGCGTTGGCACGTAACCTGCGTCGGTTGCCATGTCATTGTTAATTAATGAGATATCAACGTCAGCTAAGGCACGAGCTGTTTGGTTGGCTGCCATTTCTTCAAATTGTAAGTTTTTAGGATTTGAAGTAATGTCACTTGTTGTTGGTAATAACCCTTTAGATGCGTCTAATTCGATTAGGCCTGCTGTCTGTAGTAACAGTAAAGCACGTGATCCGTTTGATACGTCGTCTGGAATTGCGACTAAAGCGCCGTCTTGTAATTCATCTAAAGAGTCGATTTTCTCAGAAAAAACACCCATCGGATTTAAAGTGGTATAACCTAATGTGGTATTAGAATAGCCACCTTCTTCATTGATTGAATCCATATAGATTTCTGTTAAAGCGGAGTGCATATCAATCGAC
>NZ_JBOEQF010000879.1:0-774 GCF_050689315.1 Aerococcus sp. L_32 | reverse complement strand
TCTTATAGTTATATATTAAATATCTTATATTTAATGATATGAGAGATGGAGAAGGAGTGATTTTTACATGACCGGAGGCCAAATTGCGGGCTTAATCGCAGCAATAGCATTTGCGGCATTAGTGATCTACATTATTCTATTCTTACGTGAACTAACAAAGACCATGAAGGAAGTTACAGGTATTGTTAATGAAGCGAATGAAACAGTTAAAGTAGTCACCAAGGATGTGGATGCATTATCAATTGAGGTGCAAGGATTACTCAATAAGTCTAATGTTTTATTAGATGATGTGAATGGAAAAGTAGCTCAAGTGGACCCATTGTTCAAAGCAATCGGGGACGTCGGGGTAACTGTTTCAGACGTGAATGATTCTACACGTAACTTAGTCCTAAATATTACCAATACTGCCCAAACAAAGGTAGATGATATTAAGGATAAAACAACAGGTGCTACTGAAGCTGGTTCAGCTACAGTAACTGCTGATCAAGCAGTAAAACCTGGACAACCAACTGTGACTGGTATTCAAAAAGTGGGGCAATCAGCTAAAGCTTTATATCAAAAACGGCAAGTGCGCAAGGCACAAGAGAATTCACAATCTAAACCATATTAATCAATATTATTAATTGAAAGAAAGAGGGAAATATATATGTCTAGAAATACAGGTTCATTCTTATTAGGTGCAATCATCGGTGGTACTGCAGGTGCTGTAGCGGCATTATTATTTGCACCAAAATCAGGTCGCGAGTTCCGTGATGACTTAAATCAACAAGCAAA
>NZ_JBOEQF010000878.1:0-775 GCF_050689315.1 Aerococcus sp. L_32 | reverse complement strand
TTCAATCGATATGCACTCCGCTTTAACAGAAATCTATATGGATTCAATCAATGAAGAAGGTGGCTATTCTAATACCACATTAGGTTATACCACTTTAAATCCAATGGGTGTCTTCTCTGAAAAAATTGATTCATTAGATGAACTAGCAGACGGTGCTTTAGTCGCAATTCCAGACGACGTATCAAACGGGTCACGTGCTTTACTGTTACTACAAACAGCAGGTCTAATCGAATTAGACGAATCTAAAGGGTTATTACCAACAACAAGTGACATTACTTCAAATCCAAAAAACTTACAATTTGAAGAAATGGCAGCCAACCAAACAGCTCGTGCTTTAGCTGACGTTGATATCTCATTAATCAACAACGACATGGCAACCGATGCAGGTTACGTGCCAACACAAGACTCAATCTACCTAGAGCCAGTCGCAGAATCATCAAAACCATACTACAACGTCATTGCAGTCCAAGAAGACCAAACTGACAATGAAGTATATAAAACAATCCTTGAATACTATCAAACAGACGAAGTTGCAGCAATCATCGACGAAATGTCAGCAGGTTCAAGTATTCCAGTATGGGAAGGCGCACCAGAACCAGGTAGTGCAAACTAATATTAGAATAAAATATAAAGACATTAATCAAAATATAAATTAATGTCTTTTTTTTAAAAAAATTGAAGGTAAATTTTTATACTAGTATTATTGGTGGTAACATAATTTATAAATTATGTTAGATTTATTAAGAAAAGGGTTTTATTATGAGTAGTAACTTTC
>NZ_JBOEQF010000877.1:0-778 GCF_050689315.1 Aerococcus sp. L_32 | reverse complement strand
CCTAGCGATGGCTCAGCTCGCCAACTTCTTCTACCAATCACCTTGGCAAGACGTGGCCATTTCAGGGATTACAGGTACCAAGGGTAAAACAACCACTGCAGGTTTTGTTAACCAAATTTTGACCCTAGACAGTCAGGAAAAAGGGCAAGCACTACCTGGTTTCGTATCATCTACCTTTAACTATGATGGCCTTGAAAAAATACCATCAACTCTTACTACGCCGGAAGCCATGGATTTATATGAAATGCTAGCAACAATGCGAGACAATGGGGTGAAACGGGCAACTATGGAAGTATCCAGTCAAGCCTTAAAATACCACCGCGTTGATGACGTGAAGATGCAAGTGGTGGCCTTTTTAAATATTTCACCAGACCATATTTCACCAGTTGAACATCCCACTTTTGCTGACTACTTCCAGTCAAAATTACGGATTTTTGACCACGGTAAAGTGGCTGTCATCAATGAAGATACGGACCATTATGAAGAAATTTTAAAAGCAGCACAAGATGCTGAAAATATTGAACGGATTGTGACTGTTTCACGCAAGAACCCGGTGGCTGATTATTTTGCAGATGAATTAGCTTTTAGTGAAACCAAACAGACTTTTGTGGTGAAAAACCAAGGTGAAACGATTCCGATGGCTTTAAATGTCTTAGGGCACTTCAATATCAACAATGCTTTAGTGGCTGCGGCGATTGCGCGCGAAAACGATGTAGAGTGGGCAACAATTCAAAAGGCTTTAGGCGATGCCAAAACTGATGGCCGGATGGAAATTTAT
>NZ_JBOEQF010000876.1:0-778 GCF_050689315.1 Aerococcus sp. L_32 | reverse complement strand
TCTAGCGATGGCTCAGCTCGCCAACTTCTTCTACCAATCACCTTGGCAAGACGTGGCCATTTCAGGGATTACAGGTACCAAGGGTAAAACAACCACTGCAGGTTTTGTTAACCAAATTTTGACTCTAGACAGTCAGAAAAAAGGGCAAGCACTACCTGGTTTCGTATCATCTACCTTTAACTATGATGGCCTAGAAAAAACACCATCAACCCTTACTACGCCGGAAGCCATGGATTTATATGAAATGCTAGCAACGATGCGAGACAATGGGGTGAAACGGGCAACTATGGAAGTATCCAGTCAAGCCTTAAAATACCACCGCGTTGATGACGTGAAGATGCAAGTGGTGGCTTTTTTAAATATTTCACCAGACCATATTTCACCAGTTGAACATCCCACTTTTGCTGACTACTTCCAGTCAAAATTACGGATCTTTGACCACGGTAAAGTAGCCGTCATCAATGAAGATACGGACCATTATGAAGAAATTTTAAAAGCAGCACAAGATGCTGAAAATATTGAACGGATTGTGACTGTTTCACGCAAGAACCCGGCGGCTGATTATTTTGCCGATGAATTAGCTTTTAGTGAAACCAAACAGACTTTTGTGGTAAAAAACCAAGGTGAAGCGATTCCGATGGCTTTAAATGTCTTAGGGCACTTTAATATCAACAATGCCTTAGTGGCTGCGGCGATTGCGCGCGAAAACGATGTAGAGTGGGCAACAATTCAAAAGGCTTTAGGCGATGCCAAAACTGATGGCCGGATGGAAATTTAC
>NZ_JBOEQF010000875.1:0-779 GCF_050689315.1 Aerococcus sp. L_32 | reverse complement strand
CGGTATACACGTTGAACTTCATCTAACATGTATGTTTCAACAGTTAGTGTGTTTGTTACACGTAGTAAGTCTTTAGGATCGATTGAACCTTCTGTTAATTGTTGTCCGCGGTGAACAGTATCGCCTTCAGCAACGTTCATACGCGCTGTGTAAGGTACTTTATACTCACGAGAGTCTGTCATACCTTTAACAAATACTGTCTTCGTACGGCTTGCTTCGTCTTCTTCGATGGCTTCGATTTCTCCAGCAACTTCAGTAATCACGGCACGACCTTTTGGATGACGTGCTTCAACAATCTCTTGGATACGAGGAAGACCTTGAGTGATGTCATCACCGGCAACCCCACCAGTATGGAATGTACGCATTGTTAACTGTGTACCTGGCTCACCGATAGATTGTGCAGCAATTGTACCAACTGCTTCCCCTACTTCTACCTCTTGGTTAGTAGATAGGTCGCGTCCGTAACAATGTTTACATACACCGTGACGAGTGTTACATGTGAAGGCTGAACGAATCGTTACTTGCTCAATACCAGCTTCAACGATGCGACGAGCAGTTTGTTCGTCGATTAATTCGTTGTGGTGCGCAATGATTTCGCCAGTTTCTGGATGACGTACTTCTTTTTGTAAGTAACGGCCAGTCAAACGTTCTTCAAGTGTTTCAATCACTTCGTTACCATTCTTGATTGCTTCAATCGCTAAACCACGGTCAGTGCCACAGTCTGCTTCACGAATGATGACATCTTGGGCAACGTCAACAAGACGACGAGTCAAGTAACC
>NZ_JBOEQF010000874.1:0-780 GCF_050689315.1 Aerococcus sp. L_32 | reverse complement strand
GAAATGCCAACTGAAGATGAGCAATTCGAATCTTACAAAGTTGTTTTAGAAGGTATGAATGGTCATCCAGTCGTTGTTCGTACAATGGACATCGGTGGGGACAAACACTTACCTTACTTACAATTACCAGAAGAAATGAACCCATTCTTAGGTTATCGTGCAATCCGTATCGGATTAAACCAACCTGAATTATTACGTGTACAATTACGTGCTTTATTACGTGCGTCTGTATACGGTTCATTACGCATCATGTTCCCGATGATTTCTAATTTACCTGAATTCCGCGCTGCGAAAGCAATTTACGAGGAAGAAAAAGCTAAATTAGAATCAGAAGGTGTTGAAGTTGCGGATGACATCCAAGTGGGTATCATGATCGAAATCCCAGCAGCCGCTGTGATTGCTGATCAATTCGCTAAAGAAGTTGACTTCTTCTCTATCGGTACTAACGACTTAATCCAATATACAATGGCGGCTGACCGTATGAACGAACACGTTTCATACCTGTACCAACCATTTAACCCATCTGTATTACGATTAATCAAAAACGTTATCGATGCTAGTCATAAAGAAGGTAAATGGACTGGTATGTGTGGTGAAGTGGCCGGTGAACCAATGGCTGCCCCATTATTAGTAGGTATGGGCTTAGATGAATTCTCTATGTCTGCATCTTCTGTACTGAAAATCAGATCATTAATTTCTAAATTAGATTCAAACGAAATGGCTGAATTAGCCAACAAAGTGGTTACGGAAGCAACTTCTTCAGACGAAGCTGAAGCTTTA
>NZ_JBOEQF010000873.1:0-781 GCF_050689315.1 Aerococcus sp. L_32 | reverse complement strand
CTACTTAGAAAACCCTGAACTAAAAGAAGAATTAGCTGATTTATATACTGAAATCATGCGTATATCTCGCGGTCATCAGGAGCATTGGATGGCTCAACAAGAAGAAAAATAACCGCAAAATAAAAACGGCAACTATCATAATGAGCTGGAGTTGCCGTTTTTGTTTTATTTTAAAATCAATTCTTTTAACCAAGTTTCTGTCAAAGGTATCCATTGCGCGGCAGTTTTATTCACTTGATTGGGCATGGTTGCAGAAAGCTCGTTAGCCACTGAAAGGCCGTGTGGTCCTTCTTGGAAGATATGCATTTCAAACGGAATGTTATTTTCTTCTAATGCTAAGGCTAGTGATAAGGAATCACGTACGTTAACAACATCGTCTTCACGTGTTGCCCAAATAAAAGTTGGTGCAGTATGTTCATTCACAGTAGCTGGGACAGAATAACGTTCAATTTCTGCTTCACTAGGTAGTGGTTTTCCAAAGCAAGCTAAAGATATGGCTGTTGCATAGGCCTTGATATTTGGGTCAGGATTGGCAATGTTTTGGTGATAATAATAGGCAATATCAGTTAGGGCGTAGGCAGAAATATTAAATGCTGGTTTCAAGGCTTTGCCCTTCAAATTTGTTGCATTTTGAATCATATCTTCATGCCATACATTACTGTACATCCCGGTATTGTGACCACCAGCAGAAAATCCTGCTAGGCCAATCTTATCAGTATCAATGCGCCACTCAATCGCATGTTGATGCAAAATTTCAAATGCCTTAGCAGTTTCTTGTAGC
>NZ_JBOEQF010000872.1:0-781 GCF_050689315.1 Aerococcus sp. L_32 | reverse complement strand
ACTACAAGAAACTGCTAAGGCATTTGAAATTTTGCATCAACATGAGACTGAGTGGCGCATTGATACTGATAAGATTGGCCTAGCAGGATTTTCTGCTGGTGGTCACAATACCGGGATGTACAGTAATGTATGGCATGAAGATGTGATTCAAAATGCAACAAATTTGAAGGGCAAAGCCTTGAAACCAGCATTTAATATTTCTGCCTACGCCCTAACTGATATTGCCTATTATTATCACCAAAACATTGTCAATCCTGACCCAAATATCAAGGCCTATGCAACAGCTATATCTTTAGCTTGCTTTGGAAAACCACTACCTAGTGAAGCAGAAATTGAACGTTATTCTGTCCCAGCTACTGTGAATGAACATACTGCACCAACTTTTATTTGGGCAACACGTGAAGATGATGTTGTTAACGTACGTGATTCCTTATCACTAGCCTTAGCATTAGAAGAAAATCAAATTCCGTTTGAAATGCATATCTTCCAAGAAGGACCACACGGCCTTTCAGTGGCTAACGAGCTTTCTGCAACCATGCCCAATCAAGTGAATAAAACTGCCGCGCAATGGATACCTTTGGCAGAAACTTGGTTAAAAGAATTGATTTTAAAATAAAACAAAAACGGCAACTCCAGCTCATTATGAAAGTTGCCGTTTTTATTTTACGATTATTTTTCTGCTTGTTTGGCCATCCAGGCTTGCTGGTGTCCACGAGATATACGCATGATTTCTGTGTATAAATCAGCTAATTCTTCTTTTAGTTCAGGGTTTTCTAAGTAT
>NZ_JBOEQF010000871.1:0-781 GCF_050689315.1 Aerococcus sp. L_32 | reverse complement strand
GGCCCTTATTTCTTGCCATTCTTAAACGGAGAAAGAGCGCCGTATTGGAATGCCTACTTACAAGCTGAATTTAAAGGGATTCAAGGGCACACGAGCCAGTTGGATATGGCTAAAGCTGTCTTTGAAGGGGTCTTTTTTGAAATTCGCCAAGTGGTAGATATGGTCTTTGAGACCGCTGATTTAAACCAAAAAATGATTCAAGTAAATGGAAAAATATTTGCGGACCCCAAAATTGGCCAATGGATTGCAAATATTATGGGTATAACCCTGCAATATGTGTCAGGGGACGATGCAAGCTTGATTGGGGCCGGTGTGCTTGTAGAAGGGCCTAACTTATGGCAAGACTTGTCATTTTCCACTATAGCGCCGGATGGACAAATGGCTGACAAATACAAAGAAAAATTTTTGATGTATCAAAAATACGCAGACTCTGCTGACCAAATAACGAAAACGATTTTGTATTAAAAACGGCAGATTTGCGTTCAAAATTGGGCGAATAATTGATTGAGCGTCTGCTATGTAATGTCAGCACATCTTTGCAGTATTTGTTATGACAAATGTTTTGGAATTGTGTAAAATAAGGATAGTAAGCGTTTTAAATTTCTGAGGAGGAATGTTAAAAATGGATATGTTTGATAGCTTAAAGGCCAAGATCCAAGATAAAAATGTGCGTGTCGTTTTCCCAGAAGGGTACGATGAGCGTATTCTAGGTGCTGTTGTGCGTTTGAAAGCTGAAGGGATTCTTGAACCGGTTTTATTAGGTAACCCAGAAGAATTAAAA
>NZ_JBOEQF010000870.1:0-781 GCF_050689315.1 Aerococcus sp. L_32 | reverse complement strand
GGTTCCAATTGTTAGGTATAGACAAGAGTTAGCACCCTCAGCTGCACCCATGGTATTTTCAGCAAGTGACGCGCCATTTACATCTGTTGTCCAAGCGATAGGTTTGTTGCCATACCAAGTTTTCATTTGACCTACAAAATCATAATTTTGCCAAGGTAATTTAGGCGTTGAGGTGATATAACCATAAGTTGGTGAGTCGTGATTGATGTCGATTGGCCCAAAAGATGAAATACCGAAACTTTCCACTTCATATTGGTCGAAGAAAGCTTTCAACTCCCCCATAGTTTCTTCAGGGACTGTTGTATCAATACGCACTTGGTCGATAATATTTAAGTCGGCATCAGAAACCGCACAGATAAATTTTGTCCCACCAGCTTCGATGCCACCATATAATAAATCTCTTGTCATAATTAATTGCCTCCATTATTGTATTCTTTTCCCATATTATACATTACTTGCTACTATTATAAAAAGAGAGGCTGACACTTTTGTGGCCACCTCTCTACAAATTTATTTTAGCTATATGATCTACTTGATGATTTAAACTTCTTCAAAGAATTGACCTGGATGTTCAATTGCACGTACACGAACAATATCTGGAATCTCCTCTAATTTTGCGACTAAACGCTCAACTTTCTCATAATCTAATTCCTCTAAATCAACCAATGTATATGCAAAGTCATCACGACCACGGTTCACCATATTCGCAATATTCATTCCTTGTTCCGCCACGAAGCTTGAAATCTTACCAATCATGTTTGGAATGTTACGGTTAATAATG
>NZ_JBOEQF010000869.1:0-781 GCF_050689315.1 Aerococcus sp. L_32 | reverse complement strand
AATTATTAATCGTAATATTCCAAACATGATTGGTAAGATTTCAAGCTTCGTGGCGGAACAAGGAATGAATATTGCGAATATGGTGAACCGTGGTCGTGGTGACTTTGCATATACATTGGTTGATTTAGAGGAATTAGATTATGAGAAAGTTGAGCGTTTAGTCGCAAGATTAGAGGAGATCCCAGATATTGTTCGTGTACGTGCAATTGAGCATCCCGGTCAATTCTTTGAAGAAGTTTAAGTTATCGGGTAGATTTTATAGCTAAAACAAATTTGTAGAGAGGCGGTCACAAAAGTGTCGGCCTCTCTTTTTATAATAGTAGCAAGTATTGTATAATATGGGAAAAGATTACAACAATGGAGGCAATTAATCATGACAAGAGATTTATTATATGGTGGTATAGAGGCTGGTGGCACGAAGTTTATCTGTGCGGTAGCTGACGAAGACTTAAATATCATTGACCAGGTGCGTATTGATACGACGGTTCCAGAAGAAACCATGGGTGAATTAAAAGATTTCTTTGACCAATATGAAGTGGAAAGTTTCGGTATTTCATCTTTTGGCCCAATCGGCATCAATCATGACTCGCCAACTTATGGTTATATCACCTCAACACCAAAATTGCCTTGGCAAAATTATGATTTTGTTGGGCAAATGAAAGCGTGGTTTGGTGATAAACCGATTGCTTGGACAACGGATGTAAATGGCGCGTCACTTGCTGAAAACACGATGGGTGCTGCAAAAGGTGCTAAATCTTGCCTTTATTTAACCATTGGGACT
>NZ_JBOEQF010000868.1:0-782 GCF_050689315.1 Aerococcus sp. L_32 | reverse complement strand
CGTCAATCATATAGTCAAAAATATCTTCTGGATCAGCGATATGGACAATCAAAGGATTATCGCTTGGACGGCCTTTTACCGTATAGACTGATTTAACAGCATCCGCATTATTGGCGGTAGCCCCTAGACCAAAGACTGTTTCAGTTGGAAAGGCCACTAATTGGCCATCCTGCAGTAAGGTTGCGCCTTCTTCAATTTCACTTGCTTGAATGATTTTTGTCATTATTGGTTGAACTCCTTTCTTATTTCTATGTTTTTTTTAGATTGTTGTATTATATGGATTTTGGATGACTATAATTCGGTCATTGCCCGCATAATCTTGGATAATGTTTACCTCGGCGTCCGTCATTCGCAGGCGGTCTTTAGCGCCAGCAAGCAAGGATTGCCCTTGTTGGTAACCAAATTCCCCAATAAAGTAACCCGGCTTAGCCAAATAATCATGGATTTGGTCGAATAAGCGCCAATAAATTTGATAGCCATTTTCCCCTGCAAAAAGGGCTAAATCTGGTTCATATAGGACCGTTGATTTGGACATCACATTCGTTTCATCTGAGCCGATATAAGGTGGGTTTGAAATGATTAAATCAAATTCTTGGCCAAGAACTGGTTCAAATAAATCACCAAGTTGAAAATCAATAACAGCTTTTTTATCCGCAGCATTTTCACGGGCAATATTTAAGGCATCCGGTGAAATATCTGTCGCCGTGACTTGCAGGTTTGGGAACAGTTGTTTTAAGGTAACCGCAATAATCCCCGTACCAGTACCAATATCAAGTACCCTA
>NZ_JBOEQF010000867.1:0-782 GCF_050689315.1 Aerococcus sp. L_32 | reverse complement strand
AAGGGTACTTGATATTGGTACTGGTACGGGGATTATTGCGGTTACCTTAAAACAACTGTTCCCAAACCTGCAAGTCACGGCGACAGATATTTCACCGGATGCCTTAAATATTGCCCGTGAAAATACTGCGGATAAAAAAGCTGTTATTGATTTTCAACTTGGTGATTTATTTGAACCAGTTCTTGGCCAAGAATTTGATTTAATCATTTCAAACCCACCTTATATCGGCTTAGATGAAACGGATGTGATGTCCAAATCAACGGTCCTATATGAACCAGATTTAGCCCTTTTTGCAGAGGAAAATGGCTATCAAATTTATTGGCGCTTATTCGACCAAATCCATGATTATTTGGCTAAGCCGGGTTACTTTATTGGGGAATTTGGTTACCAACAAGGGCAATCCTTGCTTGCTGGTGCTAAAGATCGCCTGCGAATGACGGGCGCCGAGGTAAACATTATCCAAGATTATGCGGGCAATGATCGAATTTTAGTCATCCAAAATCCATATAATACAACAATCTAACAAATCCATAGAAATAAGAAAGGAGTTCAACCAATAATGACAAAAATCATTCAAGCAAGTGAAATTGATGAAGGAGCAGCCTTACTGCAAGATGGCCAATTAGTGGCTTTTCCAACTGAAACAGTCTTTGGTCTAGGGGCTATCGCCAATAATGCGGATGCTGTTAAATCAGTATATACAGTAAAAGGCCGTCCAAGCGATAATCCTTTGATTGTCCATATCGCTGATCCAGAAGATATTTTTGACTATATGATTGATA
>NZ_JBOEQF010000866.1:0-783 GCF_050689315.1 Aerococcus sp. L_32 | reverse complement strand
CGTTGTGATGGTAGATAAAGACCATATTGTACGTTTAGCTAACCCAGCTATCTATGAAATTTTAGGGCTAGAGGAACAGATAGAAGGTCGTCGTTTCGAAGAAGTATTACAAAGTTATCGTTTGATTCAAATGCTAAACCAAGCTTCTAAAACTAAAGAGAAGATTAATGAAGAAATCTATTTATACTATCCAAGAGAAGTGATCTTAGATGTAAATATTATTCATTTAAGCTATGACGAGATGGATGCTTATTTCGATGCTGAATCTAATGAAGAATTAACGAATTCAAATGATTCAGAGCAAATTATCCTTTTAATTTATGATATTACTAGTATTCGCCATTTGGAAAAAGTTCGTAGCGATTTTATTTCTAACGCGTCTCATGAGCTTAAAACACCAGTCACCGCTTTACAAGGCTTTACTGAGACATTATTAGATGGGGCCATTGAAGAGCATGATACAGCAGTAGAATTTATTAAAATTATGCAAAAAGAGAGTAATCGCCTCGGTTCTTTAATTAAGGATATTTTAGATCTGGCTAAAATTGAACAGGATCAAGTACAACAAACTAGTGAATTGTTAGAGGCGGACGAGCTTTTAGAAGACGTATTTCAACACCTAAGTGGGCGGGCACAAGATAAGCATATTGATTTAGTTAAAGATGATAACTCCCAACCAGATGTTTCTTTTAGAGGAGATCGGGGTGGGATTTTACAGGTACTTACCAACCTAATTCATAATGCCATTATTTATAATAATCCTTATGGGTTTGTTAAGGTATT
>NZ_JBOEQF010000865.1:0-783 GCF_050689315.1 Aerococcus sp. L_32 | reverse complement strand
GATACCTTAACAAACCCATAAGGATTATTATAAATAATGGCATTATGAATTAGGTTGGTAAGTACCTGTAAAATCCTACCCCGATCTCCTCTAAAAGAAACATCTAGTTGGGAGTTATCATCTTTAACTAAATCAATATGTTTATCTTGTGCTCGTCCTCTTAGGTGTTGAAATACGTCTTCTACAAGCTCGTCCGCCTCTAACAATTCACTAGTATGTTGTATTTGATCCTGTTCAATTTTAGCCAGATCTAAAATATCCTTAATTAAAGAACCGAGGCGATTACTCTCTTTTTGCATAATTTTAACGAATTCCACTGCTGTATCGTGATCTTCAATGGCCCCATCTAATAATGTCTCAGTAAATCCTTGTAAGGCAGTGACTGGTGTTTTAAGCTCATGAGATGCGTTAGAAATAAAATCGCTACGAACTTTTTCCAAATGACGAATACTAGTAATATCATAGATTAAAAGAATAATTTGTTCTGAATCATTTGGATTTGTTAGTTCTTCATTGGTCTCAGTATCAAAGTAAGCATCCATTTCTTCATAGCTTAAATGAATAATATTCACATCCAAAATAACTTCTCTTGGATAATATAAATAAATTTCCTCATTAATTTTCTGTTTTGTTTTAGAAGCTTGGTTTAGCATTTGAACCAAACGATAACTTTGTAATACTTCTTCAAAACGACGACCTTCTATCTGCTCCTCTAGCCCTAGAATTTCATAAATAGCTGGGTTAGCTAAACGCACAATATGGTCTTTATCTACCATCACAACA
>NZ_JBOEQF010000864.1:0-785 GCF_050689315.1 Aerococcus sp. L_32 | reverse complement strand
GTGATGCCCCACCACCGGTAGAAATGTGTGAGAATTTGTCAGCTAAACCTAATTGGTAAGCAGCTGCAGCTGAGTCACCACCACCGATGATAGTTGTAGCATCGGTTAAGTTAGCGATAGCTTCACCAACACCGTTAGTACCTTTTGCGAAACTTGGCATTTCGAATACACCCATAGGGCCATTCCAAACAACAGTTTTCGCGTCTGCAACTTGTGCTGCGTAGTACTCAACAGTCTTAGGACCTACGTCAAGTGATTGCCAGTCAGCTGGAATGCCATCAACATCAACAACATCAGTGTTAGCGTCGTTGTCAAAGGCGTCAGCTACAACAAAGTCAACTGGTAATACTAAACGGTCGCCTGCGCGTTCAATTAAGTCTTTAGCCAATGGAATTTTGTCTTCTTCAAGTAAAGAGCCACCAACTTCGTATCCTTGAGCTTTCATGAATGTATAAGCCATACCACCACCGATTAAGACTTTATCAGCCTTGTTTAGTAACGATTCGATTACTGAAATCTTGTCAGATACTTTCGCACCACCTAAGATTGCAACGAATGGACGTTTTGGTTCGTTAACAGCGTCGCCTAAGAATTGGATCTCTTTTTCCATTAAGAAACCGGCAACTGCTTCGATGTTGTTTGAGATACCAACGTTAGAAGCATGTTCACGGTGAGCAGTACCGAATGCATCATTAACAAATACGTCGCCTAATGAAGCCCAGTATTTACCTAATTCAGGATCGTTCTTGCTTTCTTTCTTACCATCTACATCTTCGAAACGAGTA
>NZ_JBOEQF010000863.1:0-785 GCF_050689315.1 Aerococcus sp. L_32 | reverse complement strand
ATGATGCCCCACCACCAGTAGAAATGTGTGAGAATTTGTCAGCTAAACCTAATTGGTAAGCAGCTGCAGCTGAGTCTCCACCACCGATGATAGTTGTTGCATCAGTTAAGTTAGCGATAGCTTCACCAACACCGTTAGTACCTTTTGCGAAACTTGGCATTTCGAATACACCCATCGGGCCATTCCAAACAACAGTTTTAGCATCTGCAACTTGTGTTGCGTAGTACTCAACAGTCTTAGGACCTACGTCAAGTGATTGCCAGTCAGCCGGGATACCGTCAACATCAACAACATCAGTGTTTGCATCGTTGTCAAAAGCATCAGCTACAACAAAGTCTACTGGTAATACCAAACGGTCCCCTGCGCGTTCTATTAAGTCCTTAGCCAATGGAATTTTGTCTTCTTCAAGTAAAGAGCCACCAACTTCGTATCCTTGAGCTTTCATGAATGTATAAGCCATACCACCACCGATTAAGACTTTGTCAGCCTTGTTTAGTAATGATTCGATTACTGAAATCTTGTCAGATACTTTCGCACCACCTAAGATTGCAACGAATGGACGTTTTGGTTCGTTAACAGCATCGCCCAAGAATTGGATTTCTTTTTCCATTAAGAAACCAGCAACAGCTTCGGTGTTGTTTGAGATACCAACGTTAGAAGCATGTTCACGATGGGCAGTACCGAATGCGTCATTAACAAATACGTCGCCTAATGAAGCCCAGTATTTACCTAATTCAGGATCGTTCTTGCTTTCTTTCTTACCGTCTACATCTTCGAAACGAGTG
>NZ_JBOEQF010000862.1:0-785 GCF_050689315.1 Aerococcus sp. L_32 | reverse complement strand
CTATCCGATTGGGAGGTTTCTGTGAGTTCAACAGGTGCAATGATTGCTGAATTAGAGCAAGCTATCAATAATGAAGAGGATATAGTTGTGGTTGGTTGGAAGCCACATTGGATGTTCATGGATTATGAACTTAAGATGCTTGACGATCCAGAAAATGTCTTTGGTGGCTACGAGGAAATTCATTCATACGCAAGAGAAGGGCTAAAGGAAGATAATCCAGAAGCCTATAAGATTATTGATAACTTCTACTGGGAAGTTGAAGATATGTCTTCTGTTATGGATGAATTAGCGACAGATGTAGAACCAGAAGAAGCAGCAGATAATTGGATTGAAGCCAATCGTGAAACAGTTGATGGTTGGTTAGAGTAAAAATTAGAGGTGTGACAAAAGTCGCTAAAACTCGGCGCGCTGGAGCAAAAGCCGAACAAGTACTGCTAAGTAATTGGCGTATTTTGGGAAGTGTTGGAAGAGTTTGACCTTTGGAACCGGATATCGTGAGCTACATAATAGAAGAAAAAAAAACAGGCAGGTAGATTAATGAAATCTACCTGCCTGTTTATTTATCCAAAAAGGGTTCTTTTTAATTTGTATAATTCGATAGGACTTAGTTTGTCGTTTACATTGTTGGGAGAAGATAGATTTAAAATAGAGCTTGTATAAGCGAGTAGTAAAGCATCTTTTAGTGCCCATTTTTTCATTTTAGCCCAGACATAGGTACTGGTGAAAGCAGCGTGTGAGCCGTTGACGGTTTCTATATGTGTCATTTTAATAGGTTTTTGTCGGAT
>NZ_JBOEQF010000861.1:0-786 GCF_050689315.1 Aerococcus sp. L_32 | reverse complement strand
AGTTATGATTTCTTATTTTAGTCATTTTTTCAAAACTAATTATTATCCTAGAAACAGAGTAGAAAATTATATTGATTATGAGTTTACTATTTATGACCGATTGAACCTTTTTATTTTTTTATTTTTAAAGATAAATATATCGCCTATAGAAAAATCTTACAGGCTTAAATAGGCCATCTAAATTCTGTATATCATAAAGGATGATCTGAAGATTTTTTATACACTTGGTAGCTTTGTTCATCCTATTAACTACTTTAGATATTGAGTTAATATCTTTCTAAATAAAATAGATAGCTCAAATTTTCCACAAAAAAAAGAGGGTTTACATGGTCGATTTAGTTAAATAACTAAATTGACTATGTAAACCCTGGTATTGATATTTACAGTATTCGTTTTTTGACAATAGATATTAGCCAAGACATCATCGTTAAGATACAATCAAGCCATAGAAAGTAAACTTTTAGTTGGAAAAGTGTCACTTATCTACATTTATTTAAATGATCCGTTTAAATTCTTTTAGAAGACTTATCAAATATTAACCAAATCATAAGAGTTTACAATGGCCAACCTTGGCTAATAAATCGTAGACAATTTGGTAGGTGTTTAGACCAATATTTTTCTGAATGTTCGTCCCCATGGAAAATATTCAAGGACACATTTTCTGGCGCCACACCTGACTGCATCACCTGTTGGCTATATTTAATGGCATCCGTAATATAAGCCTGTTCGGTATTAGGACCGATGATCATCTCATCTACCTCGTCCCCTTCTTCTGTACCACATTCA
>NZ_JBOEQF010000860.1:0-791 GCF_050689315.1 Aerococcus sp. L_32 | reverse complement strand
ATGCGGATTGCTTATAATCATCATACCAATTATTCACAAATTTCGCATCTGTAGTGACTAAATAATCGTTTTCTTTTCTCGCTTCTCCATAATCAAATGTGGTGACATATAGTTCAATGTCCGAATGTGCTTGGATATAGTCTAGTGAGTCGTTAATTTCCTTACGATCTAAACTTGAAAAATACATGATAATTCTCTTATCCGCAAAAGTCGCCTTTAATGCTTTCAGCAACACTTTAATGGCTGAAATATTGTGGGCGCCATCAATATAGGTGGCTGGCTGGTTAGCAATCAATTCCATACGACCTGGTAAGGCCGTCGCTTGAATGGCTGCAATGGCTGTTTGTTGGTTAAAATACAAGCCATTTCCCTTTGTAAAAGCGACAAAAGCAGCGTAAGCTGTCCGAGCATTCCATACTTGATAAAAACCAAGTTGCGGAATATCCATCTGCGGTTGCAATTTATAAGAAATCAATTGACCTTCTTCTTGAGTCACTTTGTCTTGGATAATAGCCAAGTATTCTGGGGCAATTTCCCCAACAACCAGGGTATCCCCATGGTGCATTATGCCGGCTTTTTGCTTGGTAATGGCAAATTCATCTTCACCTAAACTAGGAATGTGGTCTTTACCAATAGAGGTAATGACCCGGACGGCATGTGGGAGAATATTGGTGTAGTCCTTTTCGCCACCAATCCCTACTTCAATGATCAGTAAATCGACGTCCACCTGGCCAGCATAGATAAAGAAGGCTACAGTGAGGACCTCGAAATAGGACATGGATTCTATTTTT
>NZ_JBOEQF010000859.1:0-791 GCF_050689315.1 Aerococcus sp. L_32 | reverse complement strand
GTGCGGATTGCTTATAATCATCATACCAATTATTCACAAATTTCGCATCTGTAGTGGCTAAATAAACCTCTTCTTTTCTCGCTTCTTCATAATCAAAAGTGGTGACATATAATTCAACGTCCGAATGTGCTTGGATATAGTCTAGTGAGTCGTTAATTTCGTTACGGTCTAAACTTGAAAAATACATGATAATTCTCGTATCCGCAAAAGTCGCCTTTAATTCTTTCAGCAACACTTTAATGGCTGAAATATTGTGGGCGCCATCAATAAAAGTGGCTGGCTTGTTAGCAATCAATTCCATCCGACCTGGTAAAGCTGTCGCTTGAATGGCTTCAATGGCTGTTTGTTTGTTAAAATACAAGCCATTTCCCTTTGTAAAAGCGGCAAAAGCAGCGTAAGCTGTCCGAGCATTCCATACTTGGTAAAAACCAAGTTGCGGAATATCCATCTGCGGTTGCAATTTATAAGAAATCAATTGGCCTTCTTCTTGAGTCACTTTGTCTTGGATAATAGCTAAGTATTCTGGGGCAATTTCCCCAACAACCAGGGTATCCCCATGGTGCATTATGCCGGCTTTTTGCTTGGTAATGGCAAATTCATCTTCACCTAAACTAGGAATGTGGTCTTTACCAATAGAGGTGATGACCCGGACGGCATGTGGGAGAATATTGGTGTAGTCCTTTTCGCCACCTATCCCTACTTCAATGATCAGTAAATCGACGTCCACCTGGCCAGCATAGATAAAGAAGGCTACAGTGAGGACCTCGAAATAGGACATGGATTCTATTTTA
>NZ_JBOEQF010000858.1:0-792 GCF_050689315.1 Aerococcus sp. L_32 | reverse complement strand
GAACCATAACGGACGGACCTTTTTAGGGGAAAATACCCAACCCTTAGGTAAAGTGGTTACTGGTTTTGGTAACAACGGAGAAGACCAAACGGAAGGTGTTATGTATAAAAATACTTTTGGTTCTTACTTCCACGGTCCTTTATTAGTTCGTAATGAACAGCTAACCAATGAAATCGTTGGCCTAGCCATTAAAAATATGCAAGCCAGATTATCGAAAGAAAACCAGTCAGCTTAAATTTGAAGTCCCTTTTGCCTAAAAGAAAAGGAGCTATGCTATGTGTGGTCGCTATTTATATGATAAAAATGAGCAAATTCTGGCCGATTATTACGAAGAAATTGCCAGTCGCGGTGTTGATGTGACTGACTTAAGGGATGGAACGGTCTACCCTTCAAATCAAGTGGTGACACTTGGCGCTAATCCAGATGGTGAAATCGTCCCTGGCATTACGCGTTGGGGCTTTACGGGTTTCAAACCCAACCAATTGATGATTAACGCCCGGGTTGAAACAGTCCGCGACAAGAAGACCTTTAAAGGACCATTTGAAGGTCAACGGATTGTTTTCCCTATGTCAGCCTTCTTTGAATTTACTGACGATCAGGAAGCTTACACTTTTTCCGATTCTGGTCACGTCATTTACGTCGGTGGCTTTTACCGGATTCATCCTGACAAAAAGACCGGGCAAAAACAAGCTGAATCGATTATCATCACTACGGAACCTGATGAAGTTGTCAGTCCCATCCACGACCGGATGCCTCTTTTGATTCCACAAAAAGATATTGCCACGTGGATTT
>NZ_JBOEQF010000857.1:0-792 GCF_050689315.1 Aerococcus sp. L_32 | reverse complement strand
AAACCATAACGGCCGGACCTTTTTAGGGGAAAATACCCAACCCTTAGGTAAAGTGGTTACTGGTTTTGGTAACAACGGTGAAGACCAAACGGAAGGTGTTATGTATAAAAATACTTTTGGTTCATACTTCCACGGCCCTTTATTAGTACGTAACGAACAATTAACCAATGAAATCGTTGGCCTGGCTATTAAAAATATGCAAGCCAGATCAGCGAAAGAAAACCAGTCAGCTTAAATTTGAAGTCCCTTTTGCCTAAAAGAAATGGAGCTACGCTATGTGTGGTCGCTATTTATATGATAAAAATGACCAAATCCTCTTCGATTATTACGAAGAAATTAACAGTCGGGGCGTTGATGTATCTGACTTAAGGGATGGGACAATCTTTCCTTCTAATCAGGTAGTGACGCTTGGCGCTAATCCTGACGGGGAAATCGTTTCTGGCATTACGCGTTGGGGATTTACAGGTTTCAAACCCAGTCAATTGATGATTAACGCCCGGGTTGAAACAATCCGCGAGAAGAAGACTTTTAAAGAGCCATTTGAAGGTCAACGGATTGTCTTCCCTATGTCAGCCTTCTTTGAATTTTCTGAAGACAAGAAAGCTTATACCTTTTCGGATTCTGGTCGGATCATTTATGTGGGTGGTTTTTACCGGATTTACCCTGACAAAAAGACTGGGCAAAAACAAGCTGAATCTATTATCATCACGACGGAACCCGATGAAGTTGTTAGTCCCATCCACAACCGGATGCCCCTTTTGATTCCACAAGCAGATATTGCTAAATGGATTC
>NZ_JBOEQF010000856.1:0-793 GCF_050689315.1 Aerococcus sp. L_32 | reverse complement strand
ATGGCTTATATGGGTCTAAAAACTTTAGAGAACGCGGCCGTCAAACTGTCCAATCTTATGTCGCTTACAAAGGAAAAGATAATGCACAAGACGCGTCAGTAGAATCTATCTTCCCAGACATGTTGTTTGATCAAAACTTATACAGAGATGATATCAACAAGATCTCCTTCGTCCTTGAATCTTACCAAGACTATTTAGATGCCAAAGAAGCTTTCATAGACTACCAAGTCGGCACTTGGGGTGGACGCGGTGAGCATGCCCTATTTGGTGACGTGGCCCTAGCCAACATCACTAAGGAAACGGCCATCCAAGACTTATTGGCCCATGAAAATGTCGATCCAAAAGACACCTTCGCATTCGGCGACGCTAAAATTGATATCCCTATGTTTAACATCTGCGAAACGGGTGTTGCTATGGGGAATTGTGGCGGTGAAATCAAGGCTGCTGCGGACTATATCACAGATGCTGCTGAAGATGATGGCTTATACAATGCCTTCAAACATTTCGGTTTGATTTGATTTATTTTATTCGACTAGTTATAAAAGGAGCTAACTACCATGGACTATGTACAATTAGGTAATTCAAACTTGTCTGTTTCCCGTATTTGCCTTGGCTGTATGGGCTTTGGTGACCCAGACAAAGGCGGACACGCTTGGACTTTAGACCAAGAAGCCACGGCCGCGATCATCAGTCATGCCTTAGACCAAGGCATTAACTTCTTCGATACGGCCATCGCCTACCAAGGCGGGACTAGTGAACAGTACGTTGGTAAGGCCCTCAGTCAATTAGCCAG
>NZ_JBOEQF010000855.1:0-793 GCF_050689315.1 Aerococcus sp. L_32 | reverse complement strand
CTGGCTTATATGGGTCTAAAAACTTTAGAAAACGCGGCCGTCAAACTGTCCAATCTTATGTCGCTTACAAAGGAAAAGATAATGCACAAGACGCGTCAGTAGAATCTATCTTCCCAGACATGTTGTTTGATCAAAACTTATACCGAGAAGATATCAACAAGATCTCCTTCGTCCTTGAATCTTACCAAGACTATTTAGATGCCAAAGAAGCTTTCAAAGACTACCAAGTCGGCACTTGGGGTGGACGCGGTGAGCATGCCCTATTTGGTGACGTAGCCCTAGCCAACATCACTAAGGAAACGGCCATCCAAGACTTATTGGCCCATGAAAATGTCGATCCAAAAGACACCTTCGCATTCGGTGACGCTAAAATTGATATCCCTATGTTTAACATCTGTGAAACGGGTGTTGCTATGGGGAATGGTGGCGGTGAAATCAAGGCTGCTGCTGACTATATCACAGATGCTGCTGAAGATGATGGCTTATACAATGCCTTCAAACATTTCGGTTTGATTTGATTTATTTTATTCGACTAGTTATAAAAGGAGCTAACCACCATGGACTATGTACAATTAGGTAATTCAAACTTGTCTGTTTCCCGTATTTGCCTTGGCTGTATGGGCTTTGGTGACCCAGACAAAGGCGGACACGCTTGGACTTTAGACCAAGAAGCCACGACCGCGATCATCAGTCATGCCTTAGACCAAGGCATTAACTTCTTCGATACGGCCATCGCCTACCAAGGCGGGACTAGTGAACAGTACGTTGGCAAGGCCCTCAGTCAATTAGCCAA
>NZ_JBOEQF010000854.1:0-794 GCF_050689315.1 Aerococcus sp. L_32 | reverse complement strand
TCAAGAGCAGATGTCCTTGATTTTACCAACTTTATCTTCCGCCAAGTCATGGATCCACAAGTGGGGCAGATTGCTTATGATGAGGATGCAGCCCTTAAATTGGGCTTTACCGCCTATCCAGAAACCGACCGGATGCAGACTGAAATTCTCCTTTACGAGGAGGAAGATAGCAGTGAAGCTAGCGATTACGACCAGGAAGGTTTAGACGGTTTAGATGGTGAGGTCTCAAATGGGACGAAAATGCAAGCAGAATTGATTGCCCAATCCATTTTGGACAAGGTCAACAACCAGCACATGATTTATGATAAAAAGCTGCAGGCAGATAGACCCATCACCTTTAATGATATAGTAATTCTTGTAGCAACTAGACGTAACCATTCGGAATTAGAGGATGTTTTTGCCCAATATAAAATTCCTTTGATGTTGGATGATTCGGCGAACTATTTCCAGCGTACAGAAATCCGTGTCATGTTGAATGTCTTAAAATTTATCGATAATCCTTACCAAGATATTCCACTGGCGGCTATTTTGCGGTCACCAATTATTGGTTTAAATGAGCAAGACCTAGCGAAAATCCGGATTGCCAACAAACAAGCAACTTATTATGACGCTATGAAAACTTATATGGCCATGGATGAAGGGCAAGATGAAAGACTAGCTGAGAAATTGCGGATTTTGAATGATTGGCACTTAGCGTGGCGGGATATCGCCCGCGACAAACCGTTGGCGACTTTAATCTGGCAAATTTATACAGATACGGGCTTCCTCGATTATGTTGGTGGGATGCCAAATGG
>NZ_JBOEQF010000853.1:0-794 GCF_050689315.1 Aerococcus sp. L_32 | reverse complement strand
AAAGAATTACACGTGCCTGTAATCGCGTTATCTCAGTTATCACGTGGTGTGGAACAGCGACAGGATAAACGTCCCGTTCTTTCTGACATTCGTGAGTCGGGATCAATCGAGCAGGATGCGGATATCGTTGCCTTCCTATATCGTGATGATTATTACGAACGTGGCGAGGGCGAAGATGATGATGGTGGTGGCGAACCGAGATTGGAAGATAATATCGTAGAGGTTATTATCGAGAAAAACCGGTCCGGTGCGCGTGGGACAGTGAAACTTATTTTTACAAAAGAATTTAACAAATTTTCATCAGTGAGTTTTAGAACTGATGATGAAATGTTTGCATAACAGAGAGGAAAATCATTTATGTCAGGGATTGTCGTAGTAGGTACACAGTGGGGAGACGAAGGTAAAGGTAAAATTACCGATTTTCTAGCGAAAGATGCATCTGTGATCGTACGTTACCAAGGTGGGGACAACGCAGGTCACACGATTCAATTTGACGGCACAAAGTACGCATTACACTTAATTCCATCAGGTATCTTTTCATCTGAGAAGTTATCTGTCATCGGAAACGGCGTTGTTGTAAATCCGAAAGCATTGATTAAAGAATTGAACTACCTAAAGGACCATGGCATTGATGTGAGCGGCTTGCATATTTCAGACCGTGCCCATGTGATTTTACCTTATCATATTGAGTTGGACCGTCTTCAAGAAGAAGCTAAGGGCGACGACAAAATTGGTACAACAATTAAAGGTATTGGCCCAGCTTATACTGACAAAGCTAGCCGTAGCGGTATTCG
>NZ_JBOEQF010000852.1:0-794 GCF_050689315.1 Aerococcus sp. L_32 | reverse complement strand
CCCTCTGAATAGTAACCAGCTATAAAGATTACATCCGGATCGTCAGAAGCGATGTTATTTAGGATTGAATTGAAGTCAGAATCACCTGCAATGTATGACTCATTTGCAACAATGTTTCCTTGGAATTCTTCTTCAAACGTAGCAGATAAGTTCTGTCCGTAATCAGTTGAATTGTCTTGGATAATTGCGGCAGTTTCATAACCTTCACCATTAGCAAAACTTGCAAGTGCCGAACCTTGGAAAGCATCTTGGAATGCTACACGGAAAACGTACTCTAATGTATTACCAGAACTATCAACTGTTAAGGTATCACCCGTCGCAGCTGGCGCAATCATTGGTATTTCAGCATTCGTTCCAGTTGGAATTTGTGCTTCAAATGCACCGGTTGTTGCTGGCCCGATAATCATTTGTACATTCTCTTCATCAATTAAGCGTGTTGCTGTATTGGCAGACTCATTTGGATCAGTACGGTTGTCAGCTTCAACATATTCGATCGTTTGACCGTTAATGCCACCAGCATCATTCGCCAGTTTAAAAGCTAATTTAACCCCTTCATTTGCCGGGCCACCATAGGCTGCACCAGCACCAGATAAGTCCCAGTTACCACCAATCTTGATAGTATCTCCGCTACTCTCGCTAGTTGAACTTGCATTGTTGGATGTTTGCGTCACTGAACCACAGGCCGCCAACATCATTAAAGAACCCATTGTTAAAAGCATTTTTTTCATTTTCATCATAAATTCCTCCAAAATTTTATATTTGGAACAATAAAGATAAGACTAACATTAGTATAA
>NZ_JBOEQF010000851.1:0-794 GCF_050689315.1 Aerococcus sp. L_32 | reverse complement strand
TGTCAAAATTGAATACGCGATTTTAGGTGAGGATGCCGTTGTTTCTGATGGGTCTGAAGTCATTGGTACCCCTGATAATATCGCCGTTATTGGTTATGAAGAAGTAGTTGGAGGTAATTAATATGGTTAAAAATAGAGTTACAGCTATCTTAAATTTGAATGAATCGACAACTGATTTAATGCCTTTAACAGACAATAGACCAATTGCCAACTTACCATTCGCTTGTCGTTACCGTATCCTAGACTTCTATTTATCAAGTTTATCGCACGCAGGTGTGCGTTCTGCCGCTTTATTTATGGCTGAAACTGGTCGTTCTGTATATGACCATATCCGTTCAGGTAAGGCCTGGAACTTTGATAATTACACTGGTGGGATTTTTACCTTCTCACAAATGAACCATAAACGTGCTTTATATGAAGCAGCGAGTCGTAAAGGCCCCTTCTATGATGACCATCATTTATTTATTGAACGGTCAAATGCAGAGTATGTATTTGTTTCAGGTGCCAAAATAGTAGCCAATGTCCATCTAGATGAAGTGATTGAAAAATTTGATGGTTGCGATGCTGATATCGTTCGTGTTTACGCTGAAGTACCGCGTGAACTTATTGAATACCATCCAAACGAATACATCATTCATTTAGATGATGACCAAAATGTTGAGAGCCTTTCTAAAGAAGGGATTACACCGATTTCTCAAGCAACTATTAATTATGATATGAACATGGCACTGGTTCGAACAGACAAGTTGCTTGAAATGATTGACCGCGCCGAAGAAAATAACTATTACAAAGAG